>DASPGK010000392.1:0-6604 GCA_035620655.1 Candidatus Krumholzibacteriia bacterium | reverse complement strand
GTGACTCACTTGGCCGGTGCCTTCTTCTTACCCACGCCCGGGCGGACCTTCGGGCCCTTGCGCGTGCGCGCGTTGGTGCGCGTGCGCTGGCCGCGGACCGGGAGATTCAGCCGGTGACGCCGGCCGCGATAACAATTGATGTCGATCAGGCGCTTGATGTTGAAGCTCAACTCGGTGCGCAATTCGCCCTCGACCTTGAAGTCGTTCTCGATGATGCCGCGCAACTTGATGCCCTGGTCCTCACCGATGGACTTCACGCGCGTCTCGGGGCTGATGCCGGCCTTCTTGCAGATCGTTTCCGCCGACTTCGGGCCGATGCCATAGATATACGTGAGCGCGATGACGATGCGCTTCTCGTTCGGAATGTCCACGCCTGCGATTCGCATTGTTCTCCTCTGATCCTAGCGTCGGGCCTAGCCCTGGCGCTGTTTGTGGCGCTTGTGCTTGCAGATCACGCGCAACACGCCCTTGCGCCGGATGAGCTTGCAATCCGGGCAGATTTTCTTGATCGACGTTCTAACTTTCATGACAATCCTCTACTTGTATCGATACACGATCCGGCCCTTGGTCGGGTCGTACGCGGAAATCTCCAAGGTCACTCGATCCCCGGGCAGGATCTTGATGAAATGCATTCTCATCTTGCCGGACACGTGGGCGAGCACGATGTGCTTGTTCGCCAATTCCACCCGGAACATCGTGTTCGGCAGCGCCTCGACGACGGTCCCTTCGACTGTGATACTGTCGTCCTTCGGCATACGTCCTTTCGCGCTTACCTCGTCAAGATGCGGGGGCCGTTCTTCGTCACGGCCACCGTGTCTTCGAAATGCGCCGACAACTTGCGATCCGCCGTGACGATGGTCCAACCATCCTCCAGCGTGAACACGTCGGCCGTCCCCACGTTCACCATCGGTTCGATCGCGAGCACCATGCCCTCCTCGAGCACCGGTCCCTGGTGGGGCGGGCCGAAGTTGGGCACCTGCGGGTCCTCGTGCATGCGCTTGCCGATGCCGTGACCCACCAGCGATCTCACCACCGCGAAGCCGCTCTTGCGCGCGCGCGCTTCGACCGCGTGCGAAATGTCGGTCAGCCGGTTGCCCGGTCGCGCTTGCTCGATTCCCTTCGCGAGCGCATCCCAGGTCGCCTCGAGCAGCTTCTCCGCGTCCTTGCCGACACGCCCGACCGGAATCGTGCGCGCCGAGTCGACGTAGTAGCCGTCCTTGAAGACGCCGATGTCGAGACCGACCAAATCGCCTTCCTGGAACGCGCGGTCGTCGGGAATCCCGTGCACGACCTCGTCGTTGACCGAGATGCAGGTCGACGCGGGGTAGCCGTGGAAGCCCTTGAAGGCCGGCTTCCCGCCCCGTTCGACGATCAGCTTCTCGATCGCGGCGTCCAGCTCCTTGCGCGTGCGCCCGGGCTTGATGAAATCCCGCGCCAGGGCGAAGCACTCGACCACGATGGCGCCGTTGGCCTCCATGATGTCGATCTCATCGAGCGTCTTCAGCATGATCATGCCGCTGCCCGTCCTACGATGCGCTCGATCTCCGCCGTCACGTCGTCGACCGGCAGATCGCCGTCGATCACGTGTGTCGCGACGCGCCCCGCATAGTGCGCGAGAATAGGCCGCGTCTGCGCTTCGTACACGTCCAGCCGTTTCGCGATCGTCTCCGGACGATCGTCCTCGCGCTGGACCACTTTGCCGCCGCACTTGTCGCACACGCCGTCGACGCGCGTCGGGTTGTGCGTGATGTGGTAGACGGTCTTGCACTTCGTGCAGGTCCGCCGACCCGACAGTCGATCGACCACCGCTTCGCGCGTCGCGTCGAGCACGACGATCGCGTCGATGCGCGAACCGGTCTCGGCGAGGAGCGCATCGAGCCCCTTCGCCTGTCCGACCGTGCGCGGGAATCCGTCCAGCAACCAGCCGGACAGTGCCGCGTCTTGCTTCACCGCCAGGATTGCGCCGCGCATCAGACCGAGGATGATGTCGTCCGACACCAGCTGCCCCGACGCGAGTACGCTCTCCACCTTCTTGCCGAGCTCGCTCTTCGCGGCGACCGCTTCGCGCAAGAGGTCTCCGGTCGAAATGTGCCGGAGCTTCCAGCGATTCCGCAGTCGCTCCGCCTGCGTGCCCTTCCCGGATCCCGGGGGCCCGAACAGCACCAGGTTCATCTAGCCTCGGCGGCCCTTCAATCGCCCGTGCTTGACGAAGCCTTCGTAGTGGCGCATCAAGAGGTGCGATTCCACCTGGCGCAATGTATCCAGCATCACGCCCACCACGATCAGCAAACCGGTGCCGCCGAAGTAGAACGGCACGTTGGCCTTCGTGATCAAGAGATCCGGCAGCACCGCGATAAACGCCAGGAAAAACGCTCCCGGCAGCGTGATGCGCGTCAAAATACGATCGATGTACTCGGCGGTGCGCTTGCCCGGGCGAATTCCCGGGATGAAACCGCCCGACTTCTTCATGTTGTCCGCGAGGTCGACCGGATTCAAGACGATCGCGGTGTAGAAATACGTGAAGAAGATGATGATCAACGAATACAGGACGATGTAGATCCAGTGCCCCGGCGAGAGCCACAGCGTGATCGACTGCAGAATAGTCACGTTCGGGAACAACGCCGCGATGGTGCCCGGGAACATGATCAAGGACTGCGCGAAGATGATCGGAATCACGCCCGCGATGTTGACCGACAGCGGAATGTGGCTGGCCTGGCCGCCGTAGACGCGCCGGCCCACCACGCGCTTGGCGTACTGGACGGGGATGCGCCGCTGCCCCTGGGTCACGAAGATGACGCCCGCGATGATCAGGACCATCATCAATCCCAGGATCACGGCCTTGAACGGGGTCATCTGTCCCAACTGGATCGCGCGGAACATGTTGAGCGCGTCGATCGGAAAGCGCGCCAGGATACCCACCGTGATGATGAGCGAGATGCCGTTGCCGATCCCGCGCTCGGTGATCTGCTCGCCGAGCCACATCACGAACACGGTGCCCGCGGTCAAGGTAATGACGGTCAGGATGCGGAAGCCCCAGCCCGAGAACATCACCGCCGGCGTGCCGCTCGGACCCGTCATGCTCTCCAGGAAGATCGCGATGCCGAAGCCCTGCACGATCGAGAGCACCACCGTCCCGTAGCGCGTGTACTGGGTGATCTTCTTGCGGCCTTCTTCGCCTTCCTTCGCCAGTTTCTCGAAGTAGGGAATGACGGCCTGGAAGAGCTGCAAGATGATCGACGCACTGATGTACGGCATGATGCCCAGCGCGAAGATGGTCGCCTTCTCCAGGTTGCCGCCCGCGAAGAGGTCATACAGTCCGAGGATCGTCCCGCGCTGGCGGGCGAAGAACTCGGTCAGCACGGAGGCATCGACACCCGGCGTCGTGATGTGACTGCCGATGCGATACACGATCAGAAGCCCCAGCGTGAAGATCACGCGGCGCTTCAATTCGGGGATGCTGAAGATCTCCTGAATCTTGGTGAACATATAGTTGTCAAAGAACGATCAGCGAGAACCCGTCAACCGACGAGGTTCACCTGTCCGCCCGCCTTCTCCACTGCTTCCTTGGCCTTCTTGCTGGCGGCGTGCACCTTGATGGTGAGCGGCTTCTTGAGCTCGCCGTCCGCCAATAGCTTGACCGGATTGTTCAGATGACGAATGAGACCCTTCTCGAGGAGCGCGTCGACGTCGACGGTCGCGTTGGCGTCGAAGCGATCCAGGTCGCCGAGATTGATCACCTGATAGCCGATCCGAAAGATGTTGGTGAACCCGCGCTTGGGCAAGCGACGCTGGAGCGGCATCTGGCCGCCTTCGTACCAGGCGTTCTTGGTGTTGCCGGTGCGCGACTGGGTCCCCTTGTGACCGCGCGTCGAGGTCTTGCCGTGGCCGGAGCCGGGGCCGCACCCGATGCGCTTGCGCTTCTTCTTGGAGCCCGCGGCGGGCTTCAGTTCTCCGAGTCGCATGGTTACTTGCCCTCCTCGACTCTAACGAGGTAACGCACCTGATGGATCATGCCGCGCACCTGCGGGGTGTCGGCCTTTTCCACCGTCTGGTACGTGCGCCGAAATCCGAGCGCCGTCATGGTCTTCTTGTGAAGCGGCGGTACGCCGATGACGCTCTTGATCTGCGTGATGCGAATCTTCTTAGCCATTCTTGGCCTCGATTCCGAACAACTGATTGATCGAGATACCGCGCCGCTTGGCGACGTCCTTGGCGCTCTCGAGCTGCTGCAAGGCGGTCATGGTGGCCTTGATCAGGTTGTGCGGGTTGGTCGAACCCAGCGACTTCGCGAGCACGTCGCGCACTCCCGCGGACTCCATGATGGCGCGCACGGCACCGCCCGCGATGACGCCGGTACCCGGTGTGGCCGGCTTCAGGATCACCTTGCCGGCGCCGAATTTCCCGTACACCTGGTAAGGAATGGTGCCGCCCATCAGGGGCACGCGGATCATCGAGCGTTTCGCGTTCTCGCCCGCCTTGCGGATGGCGTCGCTGATTTCGTTCGACTTGCCGAGCCCGATGCCGACGCGGCCCATGCCGTCGCCCACGCACACGAGCGCGTTGAAGCTGAAACGGCGTCCACCTTTGACGACCTTGGCCACGCGATTGACGTAGACCGTGGTCTCGATGTACTCGGGCCCACCGCGCTCGCGCTCGCGCTCACGCGGACCGCCGCGGCGTCCTCGATCGTCCTTGCCGCGTCCCTGGCCACCGCCGCCCCCGCGTGGCCCTCGGCCGCGGTCGCCGCCTCGTCCACCGCCGCCGCCGGGGCGCGCGGGACGATCGGGTGTCGCCGGCGATCCCGGCGTGGTCGGTGTGGTCGGTGTGCGCTCGTTGGTTCCGGTTTCCACTAGTTCGTCCTCCGAATCATGCCGCTTGCGCGTCGATTAGAAATCGAGCCCGTGCTCGCGCGCTGATGTTGCCAGCGCCGCCACGCGACCGTGGTACAAGTACCCGCCGCGATCGAACGCAACCTTCTTGAATCCCTTGGCCTGCGCGGCTTCGGCCAGCAAGCGGCCGACTTCGCGCGCGAGTGCGGTCTTCTTGCCGCCCGCCGGCGCCGCCGCCTTCTCGCCCTTGGCCGGCTTGTCGGCCTTGGCCGCCTTGCCGCCCTTCTTTCCCTCCGCCTTGGCGTCGGCCTTCTCGGCCTTCGCTTCCGCCTTCTTGGCCGCCGCCGGCGCCTCCATCTTGAGGCTCGACACCGCCAGGAGCGTGCGACCGGTCTCGTCGTCGATCAGCTGCGCGTAGATGTGCTGGTTGCTGCGAAACACGCACACACGCGGACGCTCCATGGTGCCCACGACGCGGTTACGAACGCGCTTGTGGCGACGCCAGCGCTTATAGTCTTCGATGGTCTTGAACTTCTTCTGCATGATGACGCCTCCCGTCGACGAACCGACTAGCCGCCGCTCGCCGCCGACTTACCGGCCTTGCGCTCGATGTGCTCGTCGACGTACTTGATTCCCTTACCCTTGTAGGGTTCCGGCCCGCGCACCGCGCGAATCTCGGCCGCGACCTGGCCCACGCGCTGGCGATCGATGCCGCTCACCTTGATCTTGGTCGGCTCCGGGGTCTCGACGGTGATCCCGTCCGGAATCTTGAAGTCGACCAGATGCGAATAGCCGATCGTCAGCACCAGCGACTTTCCCTTGGCCTCGGCCTTGTAGCCCACGCCCACGATCTCGAGGTCCTTCGAGAAACCTTCCGTGACGCCGCGCATCATGTTGGCGATGTGCGCCCGCGTGGTGCCGTGCGACGCGCGCGTCTGCTTCTCTTCGTTGGCGCGCGTAACGACGACCTCGCTGCCCTGCTGCGCCACCGCGCACGTGGCCGGGACGGCAAGCGTGAGCGCGCCCTTGGGGCCCTTGATCGTCACCTTGGTCTTCTCGACGCTGACCGTGACACCGGATGGGATCGTCACGGGCTTCTTTCCGATTCGCGACATGTCTAAACCGTCCCTACCAAATCTCACACATGACTTCGCCGCCGATGCCGCGCTTGCGGCACTCGACGTCGGTCAGGATGCCCTGCGACGTGGACACGATGGCGATACCGTAGCCACCCAGCACGCGCGGCAGGTTCTTCTTGGGCGAGTACACGCGGCGGCTGGCGCGGCTGATGCGGCGCGAACCCTGCAGCACACTCTCCTTGTCCCTCGTGTACTTGAGGTAGACGCGCAGCACGCCCTGCCGGTTGTCCTCGATGTACTTCACGCCGCTCAAGTACCCGGCATCGAGCAACAGCTTGCTCATCTGCGCCTTCACGCGCGATGCGGGTACGTCGACGTACTTGTGCTTGGCGCCCGCCGCGTTACGCAGCCGCGCCAGGTAATCAGCAATCGGATCTGTCATCGCCATTGTCTCTTATCTCCTACCGTAGGCGGATCGCTTCAAGATGCTCGACGCGATTTCCGCAGCGCGATGCAACACGATATTGCGTTCTCGCGCGAGGACCTGAGCGGAGAGCACTTGAAGCGATCCGCCCGTTGAACTTACCAGCTGGCCTTGACGACTCCCGGGACTTCGCCCATCAAGGCGAGGTCGCGGAAGCAAATGCGGCAGATGCCGAAGCGGCGCAGGTACGCACGCGAACGACCGCAGCGGTT
>DASPGK010000391.1:0-5342 GCA_035620655.1 Candidatus Krumholzibacteriia bacterium | reverse complement strand
CAACCTGGCGATCGCGAGGGTGGTGCGCGACTTGATCCAAGCGGAGCTCGGGCTGGAAGTGGTGATGACGCGTGACGACGACCGCACCGTCGACCTGGTGGAGCGCACCGAGATCGCCAACACGTCGGGCTGCGACCTGTTCGTGAGCATTCACTGCAACAGTTGGTTCCACCGCGGAACCAGCGGGTTCGAGTCGTACTTTCTCTCACCCGCGCGCAGCGAGTCGGAAAAGGCGTTGCAGCGATTCGAAAACGAGGCGGGGGACGGCGCCGCGCAGACGCCCCGCGGCGACGTCGAGTTCATTCTGTGGGACTTGGTGCAGAACGCCTATATCGCGGAGAGCAGTACCTTCGCCGAGTACGTCCAGCGCGAAATGACCTCCCGGCTCGGCATACCCAGTCGCGGGGTCAAACAGGCGAACTTCATCGTGCTGCAGGGCGCGAAGATGCCGGCCGTTCTGATCGAGACGGCGTTTCTGTCCAACCCGACCGAGGAACGACTCCTGCTCGACCCGGGCTTCCAGCGCCGCGTGGCCGAGGGCGTGGTGGCGTCGATTCGAAAAATGCAGGATCGCTACCGCTAGCCCCAGGCTGGTACTATGGACGAGCGCCCGCAGCACCCATCCCACGACCCGGCCGACGAGCGCGCGGCCGCGCGCGGGTCGCTCGGCGGGCGCCACTTGGCGGCCATCGCCGGGGTTGCGCTGGGCATTTTGTTCGTGGGAATGTGGTTCTTGCTGCGAACGCCGCGCGAGCCGGCAGACGATGCGCGGGCGCCCGCTCCGGCCCGCACGTTGGAAGGAAGCCGCGCGGTGACCCTGTACTTCGCCGGCGCGGACGAACCCATGATCTACACCGAGACGCGCGAAGTCGGCGTGGGTCGCCGCTTCGACGAGCAAGTGCGGCAAGTCATCGACGCGCTCATCGCGGGGCCCGACGAGGAACGCGGCGTCAGTGCCATACCCGCCGGGACGCAGCTCCTGGCGGTGTCGTTCGACCCCGACGCCGCCGCGCTGTATCTCGATTTCAGCGCCGAATTGGTGGCGGCGCACCCGGGCGGGAGTGCGGCGGAGTACTGCACGGTCGCCGTCATCGTGCGGACGGTGGGCGAAAACTTCCCCGAGGTTCGCGCGGTCCAGCTGTTGGTCGACGGATCCCAGGTCGATACCATCGCGGGGCACATACGGGCCGACGAACCGTTTTTGGTCCGTGATTGGCGCTAGACGTTATCGATGAGCGCGCGCGCGTGAGAAAACACACATGAGCAATCGACAACCCATCGGTGTTTTCGACTCCGGCATCGGGGGGCTGACCGTGCTCAAGGAGCTCCTCGGCCGGCTCCCCGACGAGTCGTTCGTCTACTTCGGCGACACCGCGCGCGTCCCCTACGGTACCAAGAGCGCGGACGCGGTCAAGCGTTTCACGCGCGAGAGCGTGCGGCTGCTCCTCGACCGCGGCGTCAAGATGGTGGTCATCGCGTGCAACACGGCGTCGTCCGAGGTGCTGCCGGAATTCGAGACCGAGTTTCCGGTGCCTATCGTGGGCGTGATCGAGCCGGGCGTGCGCGCGGCGGTCGCGGCCACCAAGCAGCGGCGCATCGGCGTCATCGGAACGCCGGGGACGATTCGCTCGGGCGCATATCAATCGAAGATCATGGCGCGCTTGCCCGACGCGGTCGTGATTCCGCAGGCGTGCCCTCTCTTCGTTCCACTGGTCGAAGAGGGCTGGATCGACACGCCGGTGACGCGCCTGGTCGCGCGCGAGTACCTGCGCGTGTACGAGAACGCGCAGATCGACGCACTGGTGCTGGGGTGCACGCACTATCCACTGCTGAAACCGGTGATCGCGGATACGGTCGGTGAAGGCGTGGAGCTGGTCGACTCGGCCATCGAAACCGCGCGCGAAGTCTCGCGCGTGCTGGCCGATCGCGGCATCGAAGGACGCGGCGGCGGCGAGTTCCACATCGTGTTGAGCGACACCGCCCCCAGCTTCGGCGACATCGCGACGCGCTTCCTGGGGCGTCGCGTGCCGGACATCGAGCTGGTTTCGGTCGTATAGCGGGAGACATCAACCATGCGAAAAGACGGACGAGGCGCGGGCGATCTTCGCCCGGTGACCATCGAGCGCGGCTACCTTCGCCACGCGGAGGGCTCCGCATTGATCTCGGTGGGCGAGACGCGCGTCATCTGCAGCGCCACGCTGGAACCCGGCGTGCCGCGCTGGATGGCGGGCGGTGGTCGCGGCTGGATCACGGCCGAATACGGGATGCTCCCGCGCAGCTCGCGCCAGCGCATCACGCGCGAAGCCGATCGCGGCCGTACCGGGCGCACGCACGAGATCCAGCGCCTGATCGGGCGCAGCTGCCGGGCCGCGGTGGCGATGGAGGTGCTGGGGGAGAACACCATCATCGTCGATTGCGACGTGCTCGAAGCCGACGGCGGCACGCGCACCGCGTCGATCACGGGCGCGTGCGTGGCCCTCTACGACGCCATCTCCACCCTCGAGCTGCGCGAGCACCCCATGAATTTCTTCTTCTCCGCGGTCAGCGTGGGCGTGGTCGACGGAGTCCCCATGCTGGACCTCGCCTACCAAGAGGACTCCAGCGCCGACGTCGATTTGAACGTGGTGATGGCGGAGAGCGGCGCCTTCATCGAAGTGCAAGGCACCGCGGAACGCGTTCCTTTCACCGGCGAACAATTCGATCGCATGCTCGCGCTCGCCCGCGACGGGTGCGCTCGCCTGCTCCGGGCGCAGCGCGAAGTGCTCGGCCTTCCGTGATCCCATGAAGATCGTGCTCGCCACGCGCAATCGCGACAAGGCGCGCGAGATCGTCGCCATGCTGGACCGCCTCGACGTCGAGGTGGTTACCATGGACGCGTTTCCGGCCGCGCCCGAGACCATCGAAGACGGAGATACATTGGAGGCGAACGCGTGGAAGAAAGCGCGCGAGGCGCTCGCGCACACGGGCGTGTCGGCGCTGGCCGACGACACCGGCCTCGAGGTGGAGGCGCTGGGCGGCGCGCCCGGAGTGTTCGCCGCGCGCTACGCGGGGGAGAACGCGACCTACGCCGACAACTGCCGCAAGCTGATCGCGGCGCTGGAGGGAGTGCCGCCCGCGCGCCGCGGCGCTCGTTTTCGTACCGTGATGGCGTTGGCTCTCGCGCCCGCCGATCTCGCGCGGCTCGCGGGCGCGGTTCCGCGCAGCGCGGAGGTGGCGAAAAACTTCTCGCTCGATACGCGCGGACTGGTCTCCGAGGGCGCGCTCAACGGCGCGATCGCGGTGCACGCGCGCGGCACGAGCGGCTTCGGGTACGACCCCGTTTTCGTCGACGGCAACAGCGGGCGCACGCTCGCGGAGATGACGCTCGAGGAGAAGAATGCCGCCAGCCATCGGTACCGCGCGCTCCTCGAGATGCGTGAGATGCTGCTGCGCTACGGACTGGCGCGCGAAAAGGAGCCGGCACGATGAGCCAGTCCGCCGTCGAAGCCCGCGACGTCGTCAAGCGCTATGGCGACTTCGTGGCCGTGGATCGGGTGTCGATCACGGTGCCGCAGGGCACCATCTTCGGCCTCTTGGGCCCGAACGGCGCCGGCAAGTCGACCACCATCCGCATGCTGCTGCGCATCATGCTGCCCGACGAAGGCGCCATCCGCGTGCTGGGCAACGACGTGGCGGCGCTCGACGTCGACCGCATCGGCTACCTTCCCGAGGAACGCGGGCTCTACAAGAAGATGAAGGTCGGAGACCTGCTGGTGTTCTTCGCCGAGATCAAGGGTGTCGCACGCGCCGAAGCCCGCCGCCGCGCGATCCAGTGGCTGGACCGCATGGGGCTCTTGGACCGCGCGGGCAGACCGATCGAAGAGCTGTCGAAGGGGATGCAGCAGAAGGTCCAGTTCATCGCGACGCTGATCCACGAGCCGGAGCTCCTGGTGCTCGACGAGCCGTTCTCCGGCCTGGACCCCGTCAACGCCAACGTGCTCAAGGACATCATCCTCGATTTTCACCGCCGCGGTCACACCATCGTGTTTTCGACCCACATGATGGATCAGGTCGAGAAGCTGTGCGAACACATTTGCCTGATCAACAAGGGGCGCGTGGTGCTGTCGGGAACCCTCGCGTCGGTGAAGAAGCAGTACGGGCACAACGGCGTCAGCGTGCGTTTCAACGGCGACGGCGCGTTCTTGAAGTCGCTGCCGGAGGTGGCGAGCTTCCAGGACAACGGCAACGAGCTGTTCCTGCGCCTGCGCGACGGGGCCAATGCCGCGCGCGTCCTCGACGCGGCCCGCGGGCGGGTCGAGATCCTGCGCTTCGAAGTAGCCGAGCCGTCGGTCCACGACATCTTCATCGAGCGCGTGTCGGAGGCATAGATGAAGGTCATGCACGTCATTCGCCGCGAGTACGTGGAGAACGTGCGCCGCAAGAGCTTCGTGATCAGTACCATGCTGGTGCCGTTGCTGATGGCGGCGTTCTTCGTGCTGCCGGTGGTGTTCGCGCTCTTCGTGCCCGACCGCCAGTATCGTGTCGTCATGGTCGACCAGGTCGGGGGCGTGGGTGCGGAGGTCGCGGCCGCGCTCGCCGACACGCTGAAGAGCGGCGAACGCAAGTACGCGGTCGAATCGATCGACGCACCCGGCGAGCGCTTCGACGGCGAGCGGGAGGCCCGCATCGCGTCGGTGCAGAGCGGGGAGGTCGATATCGTGGTCGCGATTCCGGCCACGGTGCTCTCCGACGGCAAGGCCGAGTACGTCACCCGCGAGGCGAGGAATTTCAACATCTTCGAGCGCTTCACCGACGTCGTGAGCGACGCCGTGGTGGCGCGCCGCCTGGAGGCGGAGGGCTTCGACTTCGCGCGCGTCAAGGGACTCACCGAGCCGGTCGAGATGGAAATGAGCCGCGTCAGTGCCACCGGCGAGGTCGAGGAGAAGAACTTTCTCGCCGAATACGGTCTGGTGTTCATCTTCGTGATGATCCTCTACATGGCGATCTTCTCGTGGGGTGTCACCATCTCGCGCAGCATCGTCGAGGAGAAGGGCTCGCGCGTGATCGAGGTACTCTTGAGCTCGCTCACCCCGCGCGACCTCATGCTGGGCAAACTGGTGGGCGTGGGCCTGGCCGGTATGACGCAGCTCTCGATCTGGGCGCTGGTCGGCCTCGCGATGAGCGGCTACGCTGCGACCAGTGCCGTGGCCATGTTGTCGTCGCTCGAGATTCCACCGGCCGTGTTCGGGTACCTCATGCTGTATTTCTTGCTCGGCTTCCTGTTGTACTCGTCGCTCTTCATGACCGTGGGGGCGGCGTGCAGCACCGAACAGGACGCGCAGCAGTTCCAGGGCTTGATCACG
>DASPGK010000390.1:0-5604 GCA_035620655.1 Candidatus Krumholzibacteriia bacterium | reverse complement strand
GGACCGCTTGCTACCGATCATGAGCTACCCCGCCGGCGTCAGCCCGTACGGGTGCTTCGACATGGCGGGGAACGCGGCGGAATGGGTAGACGGCCGGTATGCTGCGTACGAGCGTGGCCCCGACGACGTCGTTCCCAAGGGGGTACCGGACCGAAACGAGCTGTTCAGTAAGGACCGTCACATCTACCGGGGCGGTTCGTGGAACACGTTCTCCAAGTACCTTCGCTGCGCGAACCGGGAGAGCACGCCCCCGGACAAGCGCTGGGTCTACGTCGGCTTCCGCTGCGCGATGGATCCGCCGTGGGTCAAGAAGTGATCGCGCCGTCCCGGTACGGCATTGAACCTGCCCCCGAGCGACGCTTTGCGGCATCACGCCGCTGCGTCGGCACAACGAAAAAGGAGTGGTTCTCGTGAAACGCAACCGATGGTGCATGAACCTCCTCGCGGCCACCCTCGTGACGGTGTGGGCGTTCGGCTGTGACAGGGCAACCGATACCGACCCGGCCGGCGACGTCTCCAGCCGGGGGCAAAAGGTCGACCTGGACGATACCTACGGCGGCTTCAGCACCGCCGACGAAGCCCCCGGCTTCGGGGACCCCATGCTGCTCGCCGACTACGGCCCGGACGGCGACGTCGCGTACCTCGACGACGTCGACACCACGCACACCGACCGTCGTCATCCGCGCCGCTACCTCATGATCACGTGGGGGAACCTGCGCTGCGATTCCCTCATCGACTTCGCGACCGACTGGACCGGCGGCCTATGCGCCGAGAACGGTGTGGTGCGCGTCGTGCGAACGATCCGCTTCGAGCCGCGCGATTACCTCGTACCGCGCACTTCGCGCGAGTGCGTCGAGTGGGTGTCGCACACCCGGCCGCACTTCGACGGCGTAATCGTGGCGCTCCACAAGACGATGGATTGCGACTCGCTGACCGACCCGGCCGTCGTCGACACGCTGTGCGACCGGCCGTTGTCGGTCACGTTCAAGACGGGTCCGCTGACGGTGACGTTCTCCGAGGACGAGCTCGCGGATCTGCACCGCGTCATCCCCGTCGACGACGCCGGAAACGCGGTCGCATTCAACGTGATCACACGCGCGCCGGGCGAGTGCGCCAACGGATTCCTGGCCGGTCAGTGGAAGCCTTCGCCGGGCCGGAACCACAAGGGACTGCAGGGGTGGTTCCGCGGCAAGTGGGTCAGCGAGAACGGTCTCCACATGGGCTATCTGCGCGGGTTCTACGGCATCCGAGCGCAGGACGAGCACGTGTTCTTCGGCAAATGGGTCTCGGAGTCGGGACGATTCCGCGGCCTGCTCAAGGGCCATTACGGCCTGTTCGAAGAAACCGATACCGGCGCCGAAGGCTGGTTCGAGGGCGTGTGGTTCTCGCGCCAGCTTCGGTCCGTGGGCGGATTGGAAGGCGTGTGGGGGACGGGTGACGACGACAAGGAAGGCGGGTTCTTCCGCGGCGCGTGGCGCGAGCGGTGCGCGACACCGGCGCTCTAGATCCGGCCACGCATGCTCCCCAGGAGACGCCCTCGCGGTCGCACGACCGCGGGGGCGTCTCGCGTTCAGCGCAGCATCTTGAAGGCGTGCATCCAGTCGTTGCGAAGGAACCCCGGGATGCACCAGAGCACCGCGAGCGGTTCGATTGCGCGCGCCGCTTCGACCGCTCCCATGTCCTCGACGTCCCACCCGAATTGATCGAGGATTCCGGTGACGGTCTTTTTCGCGTCGGCATCGTTTCCGCAGATGAACATCGTGGGCGGGCCGCCGGCGAGCTTCGGGTGCACCATGAGCGCGCTCCCCACGCAGCTGAACGCCTTGACGAAGCGCGCGCCCGAGAACTCGCGCTGCAAGCGCTCCATCAGGCTCTCTTCGGCGGTGAAGTAGTCGAGCACCCCGTTCTTGGGCGGCGCGTCGGAGATGGGGTTGGTGGTGTCGATGACGATCTTGCCCTCGATGTTGTCCTCGTCGGCGTCGCGCAGGGCATCCGCGGCCGCGGATCCTTTGACCGCGAGCACGACGATCTCTCCGGCCTTCGACGCATCCCGAAAGCTCCCGACGCGCACGCCCTTGTGGTGCGACGCAAACGCCGCGAGCTTGGCGGGGCTGCGTGTGCCGATCGTCACGGCGTGACCGTGCTGTGAAAAACCGGCGGCGAGCGCCTGCCCGACGTCGCCCGATCCCAGAATACCGACTCTCATGACCGACTCCTCTTGGGTTGTGAGCTACGGCTCCGAATCTTCGGCGCGCGCCTGCGCCGAGTCGGCAACTTCGAGCGCCTTGCCGACCACGCCGGCGCCCGGGAGTTTCGAGGCCGCGATGGCGCTGTCGCGCTGCGCTTGCGTCAGCGCGCGCGGCGCCTTCGACGCCGGGTCGGCGTCCTTCGAGCACGCGCACACGGCCGCCGCGGCCGCCCATACCAGCATCACGGAATGGATCCGCACGTCTCCTCCTTCGCCCTGCACCGGGCCCGCCCATGGTACACGAGCGGCGGGCGTCGATGCCGTCACAATCGACGGCGCTGCCGGGTTCCCTGGACGACACCTCGTTCCAAAGGAGCCACGCCCATGCCGAAGTTCGCGTTCATGCTGGCGGTCGTTCTCACCGCCGTAATCCTGGTTCCCAGCGCCGGTCGCGCCCAAACCGGCGACCTCCCCGCGTATCTCGAGGACCGCGGAACCGGTCAGCCGACGTCGATGTTCGGCACGTACATCAAGAAGGGTGAGCTGCTGGTGTACCCGTTCTTCGAGTACTACCACGACGACGATGCCGAATACACCCCCGACGAGCTGGGCTACGGCCTCGACATGGACTTTCGGGGCAAGTACCGCGCGGAGGAATACCTCATCTTCCTCGCGTATGGCATCACCGACTGGCTCGCGCTCGAGTTCGAAATGGCGGTGTACATCGGGGCCGAGTTGGAGACGTCGCCCGACGATCCCACGGCGGTCCCCGGCGAGATCGAAGAGTCGGGGACGGGAGACGTCGAGGGACAGATCCGCGCCCGACTGGCCCGCGAGACCGATTCGCGCCCGGAGTTCTTCAGTTACCTCGAGATCGTCACGCCCCAACAAAAAGACAAGGTTCTCATCGGGACACCCGACTGGGAGTACAAGCTCGGGTTCGGCGCCGTACGAGGCTTCTCCTTCGGCACGATGACGGTGCGCCTGGCGGCCGAGTATTCGATGGAAGAGTCCGCGACCGAGTTCGGCGAGTACGCGCTCGAGTACCTGAACCGGCTCTCGCCGTCGTGGCGAATCTATCTCGGGATCGAGGGGAGCCAGGACGAGGTGGAGCTGATCCCCGAGGCGCAGTGGCACATCAAGACCGACACGATCGTGGTGAAGCTCAACAGCGCGTTCGGCCTCACGTCGAAGGCCGCCGACTGGGCGCCCGAGGTCGGGATCGTCTTTTCGTTCTGACGACGCCGCCGTCAGTGCTCGAGCTTGGACTCGATCCGCCTGTCCGGGACGAGCCACAGGAGTGCCACCGCGATGTAGATCCCGTCCGAGATCCACTGCTCGACGAAGGCCAGCGCGATCGCGGCGACGTACGCGAGCATCGATACCTTGCCCTTGGTATCGCGCCCCACCGCGGCAGCAAGGATCGACTCGGGACCGTGGGCCCGCACGATCTCCCGCTGCAGAATCGTGTACGCGACCGCCGCCATCAGAAGCACGACCCCGTACAACGCCGTGGGCTCCGAGGCGAAGTGGTTCTCCCCCATCCAGCCCGTCGTGAACGGGACCAGCGACAGCCAAAACAAGAGGTGCATGTTCGCCCACAGGATGCGGCCGTTCACCCGGTAGACGGTGTGGAGCATGTGGTGGTGGTTGTTCCAGTAGATGGCGAGATAGACGAAGCTCAGCACGTAGGTGAGGAACACCGGCACCAGCGGCCGCAACACCCCGAACTCGGAGCCGTGCGGGATCTTCAGCTCCAGGACCAGAATCGTGATGACGATGGCGAGGACGCCGTCGCTGAAGGCCTCGAGGCGGTTCTTGGTCATGGCCGCAGTATAGGCGATTCCTCCGTCCACGTCCCCGCCGACCGCGGCACTCGCGCCCAGCACCCACCGCCGGGAAATTCTTCTTGACGTTTCCGGCGGATGCATAATAATGCCACCTACGGAATAGTTATACATGTCGAAGCTCTCCCGTCAGAAGGTCATCCAGGACATCGTCACCAAGAAATCGGTGGCGAGCCAGGACGAGTTGCGCCTGCACCTCTCGCGGCGCGGCCACGCCGTCACCCAGGCCACGCTCTCGCGGGACATCCACGAGCTGGGCCTGGTCAAGACGCCGGAGGGCTATTCGTTCCTCCCCGACGACCGCGCCAAGGGTCACCTGGTCTCGGTCGAGCGGCTGGTGCGCGAGTTCGTGCTCGACGCCAAGTCGGCGCAGAACCTCGTGGTGGTCCGCACGAGCGCAGGCAGCGCGCAGGGCGTGGCAGCCGCGCTCGACGCGGAGAGCTGGCCCGAGGTCCTCGGCACCGTGGGGGGCGACGACACCATCCTCATCGTCTCGCCCGACGCGAGGCACGCCACCCTGCTCGTCCGACGCATCCGGGAGATCCTCAACTAGTGCCCGCCACCGTGCAGCCCGCGGTGGTCGGCGCCACGGGCTATACCGGCGCCGAGCTCACCCGTCTTCTCATCAAGCATCCGCGTTGCCGCGTGCCGTTGCTCCTGCACGACCGCGAAGACGGGGCGCCCGGTGATTTCGCCGAGCTCTATCCACAGTGCGTGGATGCCACCGCGCGCACCGGGACTCTCACGATCGAGCGGTTCGCGTGGGATCGCATTCGCGAGGCCGGCGTCGACGTGCTGTTCTTGTGTACGCCGCACGAGGTATCGCGGCGGCTCGCACCCGAGGCGGTCGAGCGCGGCCACCGTGTGGTCGACTTGAGCGGCGCCTGGCGTCTGAAGAACGCCGCCAACCGCGCCGTGTACGCCTTCGAGGACGCGAACCCGCACGCGGCTTCGCTCCTCGACGCGTCCGCGGCGTACGGGATTCCGGAACTCAACGCGCCCGACATCGCCGGCGCGCGCCTGGTCGCCAACGCCGGCTGCTACGCGACCTCGGTCATTCTCGCGCTGGCGGCGTGGGTGGATGGCGGCCTGCTCGATCTCGAACACGGCGTCATCGTCGACGCGAAGTCGGGCGTCTCGGGCGCCGGCAAGCAGCCCACGGCGCGCACCCACTTCGTCGAGGTGAGCGATAACTTGTCTGCCTACAGCGTGTTCGGGCATCGGCACGCGGGCGAGATGCGCGAGCGGCTCGGCCTGGATGAAAGCCAGCTCCAGTTCACGCCGCATCTGTTGCCGATCCCGCGCGGGATCCTTTCGACCATCTACGTTCGCGCGAAGGAGGGCACGCGCGCGGCCGACCTCGACGCGTGCCTGCGCGAGTTCTACGCGCGCGCCCCGTTTGTGCGCGTCCACGGGAGCGCGCGGCTGCCGGAGATTCGCTTCGCGCTCCATACGAATTTCTGCGACCTCGGCTTCGCGATGGAGCCCGATGGGCGTCGCGTGGTGCTGGTCTCGTGCCTCGACAACCTGGTCAAGGGCGCGGCGGGCCAGGCCGTGCAGAACATGAAC
>DASPGK010000389.1:0-3101 GCA_035620655.1 Candidatus Krumholzibacteriia bacterium | reverse complement strand
CATGGGGCTTGCGCCCAGCGCGATTCGCCGCCTCGTCGCCCGGCCCCACTAGCAAACGAGCAAGAACGTGAAAGCCGGCTCCGGCCGCCGGTCGTAAGCTGGAGCCATGAAACGACTCATCCCGACCCTGTCGATCGTTCTCGCCGCCACGGCGCTGGCCTCGTCGTCCCACTCGAGCGGAGACGCGCGGACGCGCGGTCTCAACACCATCACCAGCGACGATATCGCCGCGCACGTCCGCGTGCTCGCGTCCGACGAGTACGAAGGACGCATGCCGGCCACGCGCGGCGAAGAAAAAACCCTCGCGTACATCACCGAGCGCTTTCGCTCTTTCGGCATCTCGCCGCAACCCAACGCGAGCTATCTACAGGAAGTGCCGCTGGTGAAGAAGTCGATCGATGCCGAAGCGACGCGGCTGGTGGTCGCAGGCCAGGGCAAGGAAACGACGCTCGTGCTGGGTGAGAACATGACCGCGAAGACGGGCGGCGCCGTCGAGCGCGTGACGGTCGCGCGCAGCGAGCTCGTGTTCGGCGGTTTCGGCATCGTCGCGGAAGACCTCGGGTGGAACGACTACGCGGGCGTCGACGTCACGGGCAAGACGGTCGTGCTGCTCATTCAAGATCCCAGGGGCGCCGCGGACAGCCTCTATTTCAAGGGACGCGCCCTCTCGCACTACGGTACCGGCATACACAAGAGCGAGACGGCGGCCCGGAAAGGGGCGCGCGGCGTCATCTTTATCCACGATCAAGACGCGATCGGGTATCCCTTCGCCGCCATCGCGGCCAACGCGAAGCGTCCCAGCTTCGAGCGCGTGCGCGGCCCCGAGAGCGCGCCCATTCCGGAGTTCACCGCCACCATCTCGAAGGATCTCGCCGCCGAGATGTTCGCGAGCGCGGGGCAGGACCTCGCGACACTGACGGAAGCGGCGTCGCGCAAGGGATTCCGCGCGAGACCGGTGGGGCTTTCGTTGTCCGGGGAAATCGCGACGGAGCTCGAGTATTCGACGTCGCACAACGTGGTGGGTTATATCCCCGGACGCGATCGCCCCGACGAGTTCGTCGTGTACACCGCGCACTGGGACCACGTCGGCATTGGGGCGGCCGTGGACGGGGATTCGATCTACAACGGTGCCGTCGACAACGCGACGGGAACGGCTGCGCTACTCGAACTGGCCCAGGCCTACCGCGCGTTGCCCGACGCGCCGTCGCGCTCGGTGGTGTTCATCGCGACCGCGGCCGAGGAGCAAGGGCTCCTGGGTGCGTACCACTACGCGGACCACCCCGTGTTCCCGCTCGCCAACACCATCGCCGTGATCAACATGGACGCGCTGTTTCCCTTCGGCGAGTTCAACGGAATGACGGTGGTGGCGCTGGGGAGCTCGGAGCTGGAAGAGTACATGGAGGCCGCGGCGTCCGAGCTCGGCCGCAAGCTACAGACGGATCCGAGCCCGGAGTTCGGCGCGTTCTTTCGCTCCGATCACTATCCCTTCGCTAAGAAGGGAGTCCCGGCGATCTTCGCGGTCGGCGGACCGCTGGACACGCCCGAGCCGTCCGCCGAGATGCTCGAGCGTTTCAACACGTACATGTCGGCCGGCTATCACCACCCCGAAGACGAATACCGCGACGACTGGGACCTGAGCGGTGTGACCGGCGACGTGAAGATCTACTTCCTCACCGGCTACGCCATCGCCAACGACACGCGGGTGCCGAATTGGTATCCCGACAGCGAATTTCGCGCCCTCCGCGACCGTCAGCGCGAGGCGCGATGACGATCGGTGACGACCGCGCGGCGTCTGGCGGTCGTCACTTGATCATCACCATCTTCTTCGATGCCGGTCGTCTGCTTTCCGGCGCTCCCAAAAAGCCGTTGCAGTCGAGGGCCTTCCGCGCGGTACACTCCGCGAAATTGCCCGGGAGGTCCTTGTGCTCAAAGACGTCCTGCGAACCAAGAACATCGCGCGCATCATCGAGACCGCCAACGGTCACGACGCCCTCCGGCGTCATCTCGGCCCGATCCAGCTGACGCTCCTCGGCATCGGCGCCATCATCGGTGCCGGTATCTTCTCCACCGTGGGGACCGCGGCCGCGGGCGGCGCCTCGCACTCGGGCGCGGGTCCAGCGCTCATCCTCTCCTTCGTCCTCACCGCGATCACCTGCGGCTTCGCGGCACTGTGCTACGCCGAGTTCGCGTCGATGGTGCCCATCTCCGGCTCGGCTTACACCTATGCGTACGCCACCCTCGGCGAGATCATCGCGTGGATCATCGGCTGGGATCTCATCATCGAGTACGCGGTCGGCAACGTGGCGGTCGCGATCTCGTGGTCGGGGTATTTCCAAGAGTTGCTGCGCGTGGTGGGGCTGGGGATTCCGGACTGGCTCGGGATCGACTATCGAAGCGCCTCGCAGGCCGCCGAGCAGGTGAAGGTCGCGATGTCGCAAGGGCCCGAAGCCCTCGCCGCACTCGGCGACGCGACCATCCGCGCGGGCCAGGCCTTCGGGCATGCCCCCAAGATCCTCGGCGTCCCGTTCATCATGAACTTTCCCGCCTTCGCGATCGTGGGCGTGATCACGACCATATTGGTGATCGGGATTCGCGAAAGCGCGTGGTTCAACACCTCGATGGTGGTGCTGAAGCTCGCGATTATCGGCTTCTTCGTCATCTTCGGCGCGTTCTACGTCGAGCCCGAGAACTGGCGACCTTTTGCACCCAACGGAACGCTGGGAATCTTCTCCGCCGCCGCGATCATTTTCTTCGCGTATATCGGATTCGACGCCGTCTCGACCGCCTCCGAAGAGGCGAAGAACCCCAAGCGCGACATGCCGATCGCGATCATTGCGAGCCTGGTGATCTGCACGATCATCTACATCGCGGTGGCGATCGTGCTCACGGGCATGCTCCCGTGGACGCAGCTGGGCACCGCGGAGCCGCTCGCGACCGCATTCTCCGGGCGCGGCATGACCTGGCCGACGCTGATCATCGCGCTGGGCGCGGTGTTCGCCACCACGTCGGTGCTGATCGTGTTCCAGCTCGGGCAGCCGCGCATTTTCTTCTCGATGGCGCGCGACGGGCTGCTCCCAAAGTGGGCGGCGTCGGTGCACCCG
>DASPGK010000388.1:0-9372 GCA_035620655.1 Candidatus Krumholzibacteriia bacterium | reverse complement strand
CAGGCTGGGCGTGCGGGCCGGATTGCGCTTGGTCGCCTTTCCGGCCACCGCGGTCGCGGTCGGCGCCGATGGCGCCGGGGCACCGCTGATGCGCGGGCGCGCCGCCGGTGCGGGCGGTGCGGTCGCGGCGGGTTTCTTCGCCGGGGTATCGCGGCCCATTTCCTTGATCCAATCGTGCGGGTTCTCGAAATCGGCGCTCGGCTGCGGCTTGCTCTCGCTGCGCGGCGCCGGTTTGGCGGCCGCGGGCTCCGCCGGCGCGCTGCTCGGCGCGTGCGCGTCACCCGCGCGCGGGCGCAGGACGGGGCGGCGCGCATGCTCGTCGGTGGTTGGGTCCACGCGCGGGACGGGGCGGGGTGCGGTGTCCGCGCGCGACTCGACGCTGCGAGTCGCGGGTGCGTCGTCGTAGTCGCGCTCGGTCGCGCGCATCGGCGGGGCCGGCTCATCGACGACCTCCGGCTGCGACGGGGTCGCATCTTCACGCATGGTGTCGAACAAGTCCAGCGTGCGGCGCTGCTCCGCGATGCGCGAGCGCGCGTCTTCGAGACGCGCTTCGAGCGAGCGGCGCTTTTCCGCGAGCTCGGCGTCGCTGAACTCGCCCACGCGGTGGCGAAACACCACTTCGGCCAGCTCTTCCTCGACCGACTCGAGCGACGAGTTGGCATCCTTGAGGCCGCCCTCGACCGTCGAGCGGTGCGATTCGAGCTCCTCGCGCAGCGGTGTCATCTTCGCGCGCAGCGCGTCCAGCTCGCGGTCGTACTCGGCCCGCACCTTGTCGAACGTGCGACGGCTAACGGTCGTCTTCTGCTCCTCCGCTTTGCGCAAACGATCGCGCACGCGATCGAACTGCGCTTGCAGATCACGGTAGCGCGCCAGGGTCTCGTCGACGCGTACTTTCGGGGTGTCGGTCGTGGTCATGCGGTCTCGCTCCTTCACTCGAGGCTCGCGGGTTCGTGGCCGCCGGGCATCTGCCGGGGGCGACCAAATCACGACTGTTAAAGCGTAAACTGTGCCAACCGGGAGGGAATCGGCCCGGTTTGGCATTCTTTAAGCATCGGGGGGGAATGGACGGGGTGTTCCGGGTTGACGACGGAAGGGGTCTTTCGTAGTCTTCATCGGCCGTCTGGATCCCTCGCAACGGGTGGTTGGGGCCCCCGCCGATTTATGCTGACCCTCGAACATGCTTCTCTAAGCGACCGCGGTCGTGTTCGGCAGAACAACGAGGACGCGTGCGCCATCTTCGTTCCCGAGGGAGCGGGGGAGCTCGCGGACCGGGGGGCTGTCTTCGTCGTCGCCGACGGGATGGGCGGCCATCGCGGCGGCGAGATCGCCAGCCGTATCGCGGTCCGCACCATCGTCGCTTTCTATACGGCGAACGCGGAAGAGAACCGGTCGCAGGCGCTCGCGCGGGCTTTTCGCGAGGCCAACAAGACCATCATCGAGGAATCCGTCGCCGACTCGACGTTGTTCGGGATGGGGACGACGTGCACCGCGCTGGCGGTCAACCGGGGGCGCGCGTACATCGCTCACGTCGGTGATTCACGCGCATATCTCATGCGCGCCGGACGCATCCAGCAAATCACCCACGACCACTCGATCGTGGGCGAGATGGTGCGCTCGGGCATCCTGAGCGACGAAGACGCCCGCAATCACCCCAAGCGTAACGTGATCACCAAATCGCTGGGTGCGCAGGACGAGATCGCGGCCGACATGCCGGCGGCACTCGAGTTGGAGCCGGGCGATTCGTTCCTGCTCTGCTCGGACGGACTGACGGCCTACCTCTCGGACGAAGATATCGCCGCGGTCGTGTCGGCATCGCCGCCCGCGGAGGCCTGCAAGAAACTGGTCAAGATGGCGAACGATGCCGGCGGTCGCGACAACATCACGGTCCTCGTGGTGACGGTGCGCTCGCTGTAGGCCGCGAGCCCAGCAGCCTTCTGTCCCTACAATCCCGCCGAAAATCCCAAGAAGAACATCGTGCCGTTGCCGGCGTGGATGGCCGCGAAGGCGTGCGTGCGCCCCGTGATCTGGAACGCGCCGCCCAGGCGGATCTCCGCGCTGACGTCCGTATCGGAGACGTCGTCGGCGCCGGATACCTCGACCGTCGCGTGCTCGACGATGACGTAGGCGCCCGCGAAGGGCGTGATCTCGCGACTGCCGTTGTCGACCGGAATCGACTTGCTCCCAAGCAGTCCGAAGGGAACCGTGAGGAGGCGATAATCGGAGCCCCATTGCATGCCCACGCCGGCCTGCGCCGCCAAATCGAACGGCAGACGCTCGCCTTCGCCCACCACCAGGTACTTGAAATCTCCCCCGCCGCCGAAGGTCTGATCGTCGTCGCCGATCTCGTTCTCGATGTTGTCGAACACCAACTCGAGGCCCAAGTCGGACGCGGACGTGATGCTGAAGCGGCCGTGCCCCGCGATCCGAAACATGTCGTCGCCGAAGCCCATCGCCACACCCATCGCGGGCGAGTCGTCGGGGACCGGACGCGCGGTCCAGTAAGGCTGGTAGACCTGGGCGTGCGACGACTCGGGAACCAACTGCACCGCCGCAAAGACGAGGAGCGTCGCGCCCGCGACGCCGAGGAATCGTTTCATTCTGTTTGCACCGCGTTTCGGTAGCGCGCGCGGCTGAATGCCGCGCGTCGTGCGAGCTTTATAACAACCGAACGGTCGCGCCGACAACCCGAAAACCCATGGCCGAGAAGGGGCTACGACGGTCCCGGTGGCTTGGAAATTGCTGATACCGCCTCGGCCCCCGTCTGTCGCGTTTAACCAATTGGGAAAAAACGACATAGCGCGGGCGCGGGGTCTCCCAGTCGACCGCTTTCGGGAAGAGCTTGCAAATGGCAATACGCGTCCAAATCGACGGTTACGACTCGCTCGAGCAGATCGGCGTGGGCGGCATGGCCGCCGTCTACAAGGCGCGCAAGATCTCGATCGACAAGACCGTCGCCATTAAGGTGCTCTTCCCCTACCTCGCCACCGACGCGAGCTTCAAAGAGCGTTTCCAGCGCGAGGCAAAAGCCGCCGCCAGCATTCAGCACGAAAACATCGTCAATGTGATCGACTTCGGCGAGAGCGAGGGGTCGTTCTTCATCGTCATGGAGTACTACCAGGGGCGCACCCTGGAGGACTTGATGAAGGAGCGCGCCGGCGTGCCCTTCGACGTCGCCACGCAAATCATCCTCGAGGTCGCGTTCGGGCTGGAAGCTGCCCACCACCTCGACATCGTCCATCGCGACGTCAAGCCGGCCAATATCATCTTCACCGACCAGGGCGGGATCAAGGTCGCGGATTTCGGCCTCGCGAAGAAGTCCGACTCCGTGACGATGATCACGCAGCTGGGCAAGGTCATCGGGACGCCCGCGTACATGTCGCCCGAACAGGCGGCGGGCCGTCCCGTGGGGACGGCCAGCGACATTTTCTCGCTGGGTGTGGTGGCGTACGAGCTGTTCGGGCGTCGCAAGCCCTTCGAGGGGAAGACCTACTCCGACGTGCTCGAGAAGATCCAGACCTACGCGCCGCCGTCGGTGATCCAGGTCAATCCAGTCATCGAGCCCGATTTCGCGGCCATCGTCTCGCGCATGCTCCAGAAGAACGACCGTGATCGCTACCCGAACGCGACCGCGCTCATCAGCGACCTCGAAGCCGCGATGGAGAAAGCGAAGATCTCGCGCGATCGCCGCCGGCTCGGTTCGTATATCAAGAACCCGGACGCGTACGACGCGGCCGTGCTCGAAAAGACCGTAGCCAATTGCCTCTCCCGCGGAACTTTCTACCTGCAGAAGGGACAGCACCACCTGGACGACGCGGCCCTGGAGTTTCGACGCATTCTCTTCCTCGACCCGAACAACGAGCGCGCGCGCAAGAACCTCGATCGCATCAAGTCACAGCAGGGCGGGGCCAGCCGTACGGTGACGATCGAAGCGGCGACTCCGGCGACCGCATCGGCCGCGACCACGTCGCGCGTGGCACCCGTGCGAGCGGGCAAGGCGATACGCCCCGCGCGCTCGCGCCGGCGCTGGGTGGTGGGGGTGGGGGGCGTCGCGCTGACGGTCGCACTCGCCCTGGGGGCGTGGTTCGGCTCGCGGGCCTTCGACGGTGCGACTGCGCGCGACACCGCGCCATCGTCGGCGTCGATGTCGGACCGACCGACGGACGGCATTTCGATCGCGACCCGCGAGCCCGAGGGCTCGCTCGTGGGCACACCGAGCGATTCCGCCGCCGACACCGCGCGGGTCGTGATCGGCTCGGACAAGCCGAAGCGCGGGGTGCAGTCGATGGACACGGTTCAACCGGCGACGCCGACGCGCCGCGACGAGAAAGCGACAGGAATCCAGAAGGACGCGCCGCTGTCGACCACCACGGTTGCGTCGCGCGACGCCGCGAAGTCGACGCGCACCCCAATCGAGAAGCCGGCGGAACCACGCGCCACCGGCGAGAACGGCACGAAGCCTGCCATATCGGAGTCGGATGCGGTGAACGGTGGCGGAGAAGAGGCGAAGCGACCCGCGCGGGACAACCCGGCGGTCGCGAAGCCGGCCGACGGAACGCTGTCGGTGTACTTCCTGGGCGGGGTCGGAGAGTTCTTCGTCAACGGGAAGCGCTTCGCGCAGCAGCCTCCGTTCGACAAGGTCTCCCTGCCCGCGGGCTCGTATCGAATGGCGTGCCGGATGAGTGGGGATGCGGCGCCGAAAGAGATCGTGGTTACCATTCGGCCCAACCAGGAGACGATCATCGAGTACGAGCTGGGGCAAGACCCGGTCGTTGCGACGGAGTAGATGCAGATGAATCGCACACGACGAATCACGAGCGGCTTGTTGATCGTGACGCTATTCGCGTCGACGGTGACGATGCCGTTTGCGACCGCGGTCGCGGGGACGCCCGGCGACGACTTGAAGCAGATCGAGTACAAGTACTACTTCCGCGGCAAGTACCAGCAGGCGATCGAATCGCTGCAGACCTACCTGGCCCGCGTCGACCTCCCCGAACCCGAGGCGATGCGCGCGCGCGAAGTGCTGGCCGCGTCGTACGTGTTGGGCGGGGCCCCGGCCATGGGCAAGCAAATGTTCTCGGAGATGATCGCGAAGAAGCCTTCGTATCCGGGGCCCGATCCCAACGTGTTCAAGCTCGAAGTCATGGATGCGTACGCGCAGGCGCGCTCGGAGTACGCCGCGCTCGCGCTCAAGAATGCGCCCTCTTCGGCGGGGAAGAACGCGAGCGATCGCGACCGGGGCGCGGCTGCGCTCCCATCGGACGCGCTGGCCGAAGCGGGCAAACCGATCTACAAGAAGTGGTGGTTTTATGCCGGCGCGGCGGCGTTGATCGCCGCCGTGGGTGTGGCGGCTGGGGGCGGGGGCGACGACGGAACGCCGCCGCCGGCGGAGACTGGGGGCGTCACCGTGGGGGTGATCGTCCATTGAGCCGGAGTCTGCGCATCGTCGCGCTGCTCGCGCTCGTGCACGCCCTCGCGTGCTCACGAGCGACGGAGCCCGAGCTCGTGCCGGAGGGCCGCATCGTAATGCGCTTCGAGCCGGCGGCGCTCGCGTCCGCGGTCGCGCGTGACGCCTCCCGGGCAACGGCGGCGACCACGGTGATCGACTCCGTGGTCGTGCGTGTGTTCCGCCCGGGAACGCCGGTCACGCAAGAGGTCGCGGGGTCCGCGGCCGTCGGCGTCGACCCCGTCGAGTTGTCGATCCCGTGCATTGCCGAGAACGGCAAGCGCGTCAGCGTCGAACTGTATCAGTCGGGTTACTTCACGCATCATGGCTACCGGACCGGTGTGGACGTCGCGGTCGGTCGCCGGACCGACGTCACCGTCGACGCGTACGTCTTCCTGGTCGCCTCGCTGTCGGTCACCCCGAGCGTGGTCGTCGATCCGGAGTCGTTCGACTTGGCGTGGACCGGCGCGCCGGCGGCCTCGCGCTACGACGTGCAGGCGAGCGGGTCGCTCGATTTCGGCACTATCGACTGGGAGGCCTCGGTGACGGATACGTTCCTCACCGTGCAACTGCCCACGGGATCGCACTATTTCCGCGTGGTGCCGCGCACGGACTATGCGCAGGGACTCGCGAGCATCCCCGAATTCGGCTACGTGATGGGCGGATCGGGGCAGATCGCGATAACCGGCTTCAGCGCGCCGGCCGCGATCCCGGGCGACGTGATGACGATTCTGGGCGAAAACCTCGACTTCCCCGGCACGCGGGTTTGGATCGGCTCGATGGAAATGACAATCGTGTCGGCCAGCTGGGGATCGCTGGATGTGCGTGTGCCGCGCGCCGCCACGACCGAGTACATCTCCGCCTCCAGCCTCCTCGGAACGGACACCTCCGACGACGCCCTCATCGTGCAGCGCGTCGCCTACGTGACGTCGAGCGGGGAGTGGGCGGCCGAGTACATGGAAGTGTTGTTCGGCTACTGGAGCGATTATGGCTACAGCGGTGTCGCTCCCGTACCCATCGCGGATCTCGATTGGCGCGACATGAGCGTATTCGACATCGTGATCGTCGCCGACGACACCGGTACCGACACCGGCGACTGGGGCGACGGGGTGCCGGCGCGCGCGCTGGCGATCGCGGCCAGCACCGCCAACGTGCTGGCACTGGGAGAGGGCGGCCTGGCCTACTTGCAGCTCGCAGTTCCCTCGATATCCGACGCGAATTCGCAGCCGCGCAACCAGACCAGCTACTACGTCACGACCCCGAGCGCGAGTGTGCTCACGACGCCCCACACGGTAACGAGCGGCGGACTCGCCCAGTGGGTCGATATATCGTCGGTTCCGGAGCGAACGATCGGCGTCGACATCGATTCGGCCAGCCCTCCCGCGGGGGTCAACCTGCACGCGTGCACCGGATTGGTCATCGTCCTGCCCAACGACCTGTGGGCGCTGGTCGACTTCCAACTCCCCGACATCTTCTCGAACAAGAAGCGCCTGTTCTACTACGGCCACAGTGGCAGCCCCAAGCGGTTCACCAAGGCCGGCGCGGACCTCCTGGGCAACCTCATGTACCACCTCTACAACGATCGCGCGACCGTGCCGCCGGTCGCGGCGGCGCGGTAGCCGCCCAATTCGGAAACTCCCCCGCGCGGGCCGTCCCTTGACAATTCGGGGCCGATCTCACACAATTCGTCCCGACGTTTCTCGCTGCCCCGGATTCCGCCGGACACGTGGACTCCCAACATACGCTTGAAAAGGACGGACATGAGTATCGTGCGTTTCGCTTTCCTGGCCTGCCTCTGCCTCCTTGCCGGCTGTTCCAAGTCGAGTGACACCGCAGACGAGGCCAAGAAGTCGCCGCTCTTGGAGCTCACGCAAAAAACCGCGGCCGCGGACCAGGCGGCTACGCTGGCGCCGGTTCTCGAGGCCCGGGGCTTCCGCTTGGTGACCACCCAGCGCGTCCCAGCGCAGCTCTCGGCGCGTCGCGCCGTCGCGGCCATTTATCGTTCCCAGGACGGTGCGCGCGGCGGGGTTGTGTACATGCAACGCGCGAACAACACCACCGAGGGCATCACGTGGCATTGGTACTTCGCGGACGGCGCGCCCGATTCGTTGCAGCTCGTGGAGTTGAACGGCGACGGCCTGTGGGACGCGCGCGTCTTCATGGCGGGCGGGACCACGCGCGACTTCATTCAGGGCGAGACATTCACGCTCATGACCGACCGCGAGGCGCGCTTCGCCATGAACGGCGCGTCGTCGGGCACGGATGCATGGAAGGCGTTCGACGGCGATACCACCACCGCGTGGCAGTCGCCCGCGAAGGGCGCGTTCGTCGAGATTCCGCTCCCGATCGGGCTCGAAGCGGGCACGTTGAGTCTGCGCGTCGCTGGCGGTGGCCACGTCGGGAAGGTCGCGATCTACGCGGGGGACAAGAAGGTCCAGGACGTGGACCTCAAGGACACGGGGACGCTTCGGGACGTGCCGCTCGACGCGGCCGTCAAGGAAGCGCCCGCGATTCGGGTCGTGGTCGAGGGACGCGACGCGACCGTCGCGATCAGCGAGTTGGAGATCCGCTAGTCACTTCGGAGGTCGGTTCCGTCTTCTCGTCGCCCGGGATGATGTCCTTGAGCACGTTGAGAAAGGCTTCGGCCACCTTGGGGTCGATCTTGGTGCCGCTCACCGACAGGATCTCTTCCACGGCGAACTGGTGGGTGCGGCGCTTGCGGTAGGGACGGTCCGAGGTCATGGCGTCGTACATGTCCGCGACCGCGATGATGCGCGAAATCAGCGGAATCTGCTCTCCCTGCAACCCGTCGGGGTAACCCGACCCGTCGTAGCACTCGTGATGGTGCCGGATCAGCGGCACGATGGGGTGCATCTCGCCCAGCATCTCGATCATGGACGCACCCACCACCACGTGGTTGCGAACCCGCTCCATTTCCTCCTGCGACAGGTGCCCAGGCCGATTCAGGAGATCGTCGGGCACGCCGATCTTGCCGATGTCGTGGAGCATCGCGGCCAGGTAGAGCTGGTGCTTGTCCTTGGTCGACAGCCCCAGCTTGTCCGCGATCATGAGCGAATAACGGCTGACGCGCGTCGAGTGACCGGCCGTGTACTGGTCCTTGGCCTGGATGGTGCGCACCAGCGTTTCCACGGTGTTGTAGAACAATCCGCGCAGGTCGTCATACAGGCGCGCGTTGTCGACCGCGATCGCGACCTTGAGCGCGAGTGCGGAAAACAGCGCGAGGTCCTTGCGCGAGAACGAATTCGCCTTGTGCGAGTCGACGTATACGATGCCGAGCACGTTGCTGCGATTGAATAGGGGCGCGCACATGGCGCTGCGCACGTCGAGAGCGGCGACGCTCTTGGAGTGCAGGAAGCGCTCGTCGACCAGGGCGTCGTTCGAGATGATCGACGCCTTCTGGCGCACCGCGGTCTGAATGATGGTCTGGCTCACCACGATCTCCGCGTCGTCCGACGCCACCCCGGGCGGCCGGCGCGCGTACGGAACCAGCTGGTTGGTGTCGCGCTGGATCAGGAAAACGAAGCCGCGCGAGGCCGGGATGCATTCCATGATGATCCCGAGCAGGTTGTCGAGCAGCAGCGAGAGGTCTTCGATGTTCCGAAACGCGGAGTCCGCGTTGTAGAGCACCTGGAGCGCGCGGTGGGCCGCGTTGGGGTCCGCGCCGATGCCTTCGAGGATCTCGTGCGTCCCGCTGATCTCCGCGGACGACATCGTCACCGAGGGTTTCGTCGGCTTCTGATCGATCGAGACCGTGATATTGAGCGGCGGGCGCGCGTCGTGGATGGACGACTTCGACGCCTCCACCAGCATGCCGACGTTGGCGATGATGAGCTCGTCGCCGGGGCTCAGGCGCTCGCGCGCGACGCGGCGGCCGTTCAAATAGGTGCCGTTGGTGCTGCCCAGGTCCT
>DASPGK010000387.1:0-4696 GCA_035620655.1 Candidatus Krumholzibacteriia bacterium | reverse complement strand
GTGGGACTCGGGCGTAGAGTTGGTGGCGCAGTACCTCAAGGATTTCGGAGAAAACCTGACGTACACGTCGCGCTTGAGCTTCTATCAGCCCTTCAACTGGTCGAAGAAGAGCGTGTTCGAGGACGCGTCACCCGATTCGCTGGCGGCGGCGGGCGTGCCTACCGACGTCGCGGACTACACCACCACGGTCGACATCGACTGGCAAAACACGGTTTCGGCGAAGGTCACCAAGGTGATCGCGGTACAGCTCTATGTCGAGCTGCTCTACGACAAGTACGACAACACCGTGGTGCCGGAAGTCGACGATACAGCGATGTTGGAAAACCCGGGCCCGGTGGCGGCGTCGGTACGCAAGAAAGGACAGTTCAAGGAAACGCTGGGTATCGGTCTGGCGTACACGTTCAAGTAGCTAGAACGTCCAGCCCAGGCTGGTGACGAGGCCGTAGTCATTCTTGGCCGCCGTTGCGCTGAGTGGATCGCTGTCGTACGAGTCGTAGAAGGACAACACGATGGTGAAGTCCTTGATGACCTCGCGGCTCGCGCTGACATCGAGTTCGCCGCGGATGCGACCCCAGTTGGTGAGATTGGGGTAGACGGTGAATTCGGCGGTGATGTCCGTTTTCGGGTAGTCGTAGCGAAACACGGAGTGGGTGGCAGACACGTATGCTTCCAAATTGTAATCTCCGTTGGCATCGTCGGACCATTCTCGGTTGACGCTCAAGCCCAGCGACGACATGAAATCGTTGTGATTGGTCTGCACCCAGCTGTAACCGGCCCCGACGGAGAACAGAACGCGGAGGTCGAGGCCGAGCTCGTCGTTGGTTTGCGCGCCGGCGCTCGACGTCCCGAACAACGGTCCCTTGAAGAGACGGCTGTAGGTGAATGATAGGTTCTCGCGCCGCTGCGTCTCGTCGTTCGACTGCGAGGTCTCGATGGAGCTGATATCGAGCTCCCACAGACGAATCGGGGTGCGCCGGCGCACGTAGATATCGCTCGTGAGTTGAGCGAGGCTGTTCGACTTGGTGTAGCTGAAACCGATCGCGATCGACCCGTCGAGCTGCTGCCAAAACGACGCCTCCAAGGGCGTGATGGCAACCACGTCCTCGTGCGGTACTTGCTCGCTTCCTCCGCCTTGAATGACTTCGAGAACGCCACGCTTGTTCAGAAAGATCGCCCCGAAGTACTTGGCCCCGGCGTGATCCTCGACGCGGAACTGGTACACGCTGTTGAGCGAATCGACGTCCTCCCATTCGATGCTGAGCGTCCCGATGTCGTTGGTCTTGAGCTTTAGGATGCCGCGGTCGAGTTGCGTGATCTCGCCCGTCATGCGGTCGCCGTTGCTGAGGAACACCAGGTCGGTTTTTTGGCGCGCTTCGCCCGGCGCGGGCAGGCAAGTAGCGGAGGCGAGGAGGATCGCGATCCAGGGTGTGTGTCGGCGCATAGTGACGGTCAAAAGCTGGCGCTGAAGGCGACGATGAAGCCGCGCTGCTCGAACTCGGTACGCGAGGCGACCGACGGCGAGCCGGGCAGCGGGCTCAACACGACCTGCCCGTCGGAATCGCCCTCGCCGGCGAGGCCGCCCAGGATCACCTCGAACTCGTCGCTGGAAACGCCGATCCCGAAGGTCACCTGAGTGATGTCGTACGCGCCCAAGCCGACGAAGGTTCGATCGGCGGGATCGCGGTAGCTGCGGTCGGTCCGTACGGATCCGTAGAACGACAGCCACGACGTGGCCTCCACCGAAACACCGCCGCCGATATTCAGCACGTCCTCGCGGCGCTGCGTGAGGGGGAGCACGAACTCCTGCGGCGGCACCTGGCTCGTGAGGGGCCGCGTCTCCAGCACGTCGTACTCGTCGACGGAACCGAACCACTCGGCGGCGGCGTAGAAGCCGAACGAGCCCAGCTCGAACTGCGCGCCCAGCCCGACCGCGATGGGCTCGCGGTAGTCGGCGTCCAAGTCCTCTTGGCGACTGAAGGCGATCTGCGAGACCAGCACGCTGTCCTGCGCCACCAGATTGCGTCCCACCGACATGGTGCCGCTGCTCCAGGGAAGGCGCAGGCTGGGGAGCGTGAGCGACGCGCCCAACGAGAGGGGGCCGCCGGTCCAGGAGACGCCGCCCTTGGCCACGACGCGCCGGCACGCGAAGGAATAGTAAACATTCTCGCTCAACGCGCCGGCCTCGCTCGCCGACTCGAGGACGATGTCCTTGGTCTCCAGACGCTGCCGGTACGACACGCTGGAAAAGAACACCGATACCCCCGCGCCGAACCCGCCCACGTCGCGCGCCCACGACAGACCGTACCACCCGTCGTAAATGTCCTGAAAGGCGAAGAAATCGAGCGCCTCCGCGGGGACCGTGGGCGACGACAGGACCGCGCCCGTCAGGTCGAGCTTGGACGACTGCCGCACCAGATACGAGAACGTGATCACGTCGTCCTCGAAGAGATGCACCCCCGGAACGCGCGCCGCAAACATGCCCGGCGCGGACGCGCCGATGTCGGACTCGGCCGCGAGCGGCGTCGATGTATCGAGCGAGAGCGTGAGGGTAGTGACCGTCTTGGCGAACATCGACAGCGCGCTGCCCTCGGCGACGCGCACCAGCGAACCCGGGTTGTAATACGCGGCGCTCAAGTCGGTATCGAGGGCCACCACCGAGCCGCCCAGCAACGTGGCCCGCGATCCGACCTGGAGCGACCAATAGTGCGCGTCCTGGGCCCGCGCCGGCGTCGCGAGCGCCACCATGGTCAGCGCGACCGCCGTCGTGCGCGCGCGCGCAGTGCGCGAATTGGGGTTGCGCCGTGGCGGTGAGTCGTGGACTATCTGGCGTGGGCATTGGCTCGGCCGCATCATGAAGTTCTCTTTCTTTGGAATCGTGTTATTCGTCGCGTGCGCGCTCGTCGCGGCGACGGCTTCGGTCGCGCCCGCACAAGAGGACGTGTCCGAACGCGCTCGCTGGGGATTCTACTTCAATCTCGGCGCGGGCGATACCCGGGGCGATTTCGACCCGGCCTTCCAAAAAGCGGCCACGGGCGAGTTCGGGATCGTGCGCCAGCGCGGCGTGTGGCGCTACGGCCTGGGCGCGAGCTTCGGTTCGTTCGGAATGGAGCCGCCCTACGACAACGAGCTCGAGTGGGGCTTCCAGCGCATTTTCGTTTCCGGCACGCGCGTGTTTCGCGCCGACCAGGGGGTGCGACCATACCTGCAAGCCCGCCTCGGTGTGGCGCGTCTCCATCCCCGCAGCCTCTTGTTCGAAATGGATCCGCTGCCCGACGATTTCGAGATCGGCGACAGCCCCACCAAGGCGTCCAACGGCGTCCATGTCGGCGTCGTACCGGGACTCGAGTGGCAGCTTTCCAATGCCGTCGCGCTGGACTTCTCACTCATGCTCGACTATTTCGTGGTCGGTGACACCGACTTGAGTCCCATCGGATTGGGCTCGGCGTCGTCCGGGTTCGACTGGCAAGCGCGCCTTGGCGTCTTGTGGTGGACCGACGGCGGGGCGAGTACCGAGTCTGCGGAGCGCGACGCGTGGGGCGTGCGGCCCTCGTACGGTTGGGCGTTGGGCGAGGCCCTGGCCATCAACTTCGGCGCCTCGGCGCTGAACGAGTACGTGCGCAACGCGAACTTCAACCAGGTCAGCCCGCGCAGCTGGCTGTCGAATCTGGAGGAAGGTTTCACCTACGACGACAACGAGTTCTCCACCAATCAGTTCATCCATCCCTTCAACGGCTCGCAGTACTACAACGCGGCGCGCTCCAACGGCCTCTCGTTCTGGCCCTCGTATGGTATCGCGCTAATCGGCGCGCTCCACTGGGAGTGGATGGGCGAGACGCACCCGATGTCATTCAACGATCTTGTTTCGACGGGTATCGGCGGCGCGGCGATGGGCGAGACCATGTACCGCTTTTCGTCGATGATGCTCGACAACGAAGCGACCGGCATGCGCCGCTTCTGGCGCGAGGCGGGCAGCTTCATCACGGATCCCATTCGCGGGTTCAACCGCCTGGTGTCCGGGCGCGCGTGGAAGGTGAGCGACAACCCGACCGACCGCATGGACACCAACCCCATCGGACAGTTCAACGGTTTGAGCGTGGGATGGCGGAGAATCGGAAACGGAAACTACCCGTCGCTTTCCCATGACGTCAGCGACCACGGATTCGTGGAGTATCTTCACGAGCACGGCAACGTCTGGGACAACGATCGGCGCGGCCCCTGGGATTACTTCCTCTTCGACGGGCAGATCAACATGGGAGACAAGACGAAGTTTGGGCAGCTGATCATGCAGGGCAATTGGGTGTCGACGCCGATCGGCGAATCGGATCCGGTCAAGCATATGGGCGCGTTCATCCAGCTCTTCGAGTACATCAACAGCAATGCGTACGAGTACGGCGGACAGAGCGTCGGCGCCAGCGTGTACTCGCGCTGGGGCTCGTCCGGCCGATTGTCGTTCGACACCCGCTTCGACCTGCTCGGCACGATCATGGGCGCGGTCAATTCGAACGCGGCCTCACTCGCGGACGTGGCCGACCCGGAACGGCTCCGCGAATACGATTACGGCCCCGGCGCCGGCGGGAGAGCGCTCCTCGAACTCAAGTGGCTGCGCAAGCCGTTCGTCACCCTCGGCTACCGGTTGAATTTCTTGTACGTGACGAACGGCTCGGTTTGGAGCGGCACCGACCAGGACACGGGCGAA
>DASPGK010000386.1:0-4821 GCA_035620655.1 Candidatus Krumholzibacteriia bacterium | reverse complement strand
CGCCCCCTTCCGCGCAGCTCGGGACCAGCCCCGGCGGCGGAGGCGAGGGATACAAGCAGCGGTAGCACGGGCCGTCTGCCGCGGCGAAGACGGTGATTTGTCCTTCGAAGCGAAAGATGCTCCCGTACACGTATGGCTTCCCGAGCAAGACGCACGCGTCGTTGACGAGATAGCGCGTTGGGAAATTGTCCGTGCCGTCGACGACGATATCATAGTCGCGAATGATGTCCAACGCGTTGTCGCTGGTGAGCCGCGTCTCGTGCAGGACGAACTCGACCTCGGGGTTCAAGTCGCCCAAGCGATCGCGCGCTGCGGCCAGCTTGGCGCGGCCCACGTCCTTGGTCCCGAAGGTGACCTGGCGCTGCAGATTCGTGTAGTCGACCACGTCGAAGTCGACCAAGCCGATCTTGCCCACGCCGGCCGCGGTGAGATACAGCCCCGCGGGTGCCCCCAAACCGCCCGTCCCGATCAAGAGCACTTTCGCGGCTTTGAGCTTCAACTGACCGTCGATCGCGACTTCGGGCATGATGAGGTGGCGGCTGTAGCGTTTCACTTCGTCGGTCGACAAGCCCTCGACCGCGTACACGTTCGGTTTGGGCGACCCGCCCGCGATCGACGGCACGATGCTGACGACGTCTCCCGGCGCGAGGCGCGTATCGTCCTTCTGCAGGTAGCGCACGTCCTCGTCGTTGACGTAGATATTGACGAAGCTGCGCAGGCGCCCGTTTTCGTCGTAGAGGTGCTTGTGGAGGTCGCGGTATTCGGCGACCAGACGCGCGAGCGCTTCGCCCACGGTCGCGGCTTCCACCTGTACCGAGTCGCGCGCACCGACGAAACGCCGGAGCGCGGAGGGAATCATGATCTGCGTGGCCATCGATCTCACCTGCTTGCGGAGGCGATCTCCGCGACGGATTCCGGGGTGAACGAGACGCGGTCGTCGTCGAGCGTCCAGCTGGTCAGCTCGCCGGCGCGGCCGTCGCGCACGGAGACGATCATGTACGAGTAGGATGGAAGCGCGTGCTCGCGGTCGTAGTCCGACGGGCGCGCGGGCTGGTTCGGGTGCGAATGATAGAAGCCGAGGACGTCGAGCGACTTGGCCCGCGCCATTCGTTCGATCGCGCGGTAGTCGTCGGCGGTGATGAGAAAGCGGCGCGACGCGGCTTCGGTCTCGCGCCGGTTTTCGACCGGCTCGATCGCGAGCACCCACTTGGTCGAGGCCGGCGACGGGGCCGAGCCCGCGCGACCCAAGAGCGCGCCGCAGCACTCGCTGGGGAAATCGCGCTCGGCGTGGGCACGAATCGCGGCGATCAACTCGGGCGCGATGCGGATCATTCCGAGACCTCCTCCCAGAAACGCTCGTTCAGGTACTTCTCCCCGTTGTCGGGGAAGATGGTGACGATCATCGCGGGCCGGCCGGCCGGAAGCGCGCGCGCGATCTGCAAGCACGCGACCACCGCGGCGCCCGACGAGATCCCGACCAGCATGCCTTCCTCGCGGATCAGGCGCTTGACCGCGCGATACGCGGCCTCGGTATGGACTTCGATGTTACGGTCGGCGAGCGACGCGTCGTAAATCGCCGGAACGCGCGCGGACGGCATGTGCTTCATACCCTCGAGGCCGTGGAAGGCCGAGTCGGGTTGCACCGAGATGCACGCGATGCGCGGATTGAGCTCGCGCAAGCGCCGCGCGGTTCCCATGAACGACCCGCTGGTGCCCAAGACCGCGACGAAGTGCGTCACGCACCCTGCGGTTTGGTTCCAGATCTCCCACGCGGTGCCTTCATAGTGGGCGCGCCAGTTGTCGTCGTTGTCGTACTGATTGAGATAGCAGTAACGCTCGGGCGACGCGGCATGGAGCGCTTGCGCGGCCTCGATTGCGCCGTCGACGCCGAGCGCGGGATCGGTGAGGGTCAGCTCCGCCCCGTACGCGCGCAGGATGCGAATGCGCTCGGCACTCGCGTTGGCGGGCATTGTCAGATGCACACGGTAGCCGCGCGCGGCGGCGATCATCGCGTAGCCGATGCCCGTGTTTCCGGAGGTCGCGTCCAGTACGGTTTGCCCGGGCCGAAGCCGCCCCGATTGCTCGGCCGCGAGGATCATGCGCAGCGCGGGCCGGTCCTTCACGGACCCGCCGGGGTTGAGCCACTCGGCCTTGGCGTATATCGAGGCGTTGGGAAACTCGCGGTCGATTCGCTCTAAGCGAAACAGCGGCGTGCGGCCGATCTTGGAAAGGATCGACTCGCTTTCGGAGCCCTGGTTAGGCCGAACGAGGCGTAATGGAATCGACGACATGGCAGGTTGGGCATGATCTCGGACTCGCTGGGTGCTATTTCCCCCGGTTATCTCTCAGGCGCAGCGATAACATACCACGGGGCAACGGATTCCGCAACGGGAGGGGTCTGCGTCGGCGTGATTCCTGCTCAAAACAGCGTGGAACCGGACGCCTTCGGCGCGTATAATACGGTGTCCCTGACCCCATGGGTGGCGTTCACCCGGGCCCTTTTACCGATTGCACCGAAACAAGTTTCGAGGAGTAGCCATGCACAGGCGGATGGTTGCGAGTATCGGCGTATTGACCTTCGTCCTCGCCATCGCGGGGGCGGTCATCGCCCAGGAAGCGTCGAAGCCGGCTCCGGCCAAACCGGCCGCGACCGGCCCCCGGCCGATCATCGAGATTCCCAAGATGCGCCAGGACTTCGGGGAAGTCTACGAGCGCGACAAGTTCGAGTATTCCTTCGTCGTGAAGAACCGCGGCAAGGCCGACCTCGTCATCTCCGAAGTGAAGCCGGGCTGCGGATGCACGGTGGCGAACTTCGACAAGGTGATTCCACCCGGCGGCGAGGGCAAGATCGAGCTCGTGCTCGACGGCACCCGCGTCCACGGCGAGTTCAGCAAGACCGCGCAGGTTCACTCCAACGACCCCGATCACCCCGAGCTCACGCTCACCATCGCGGGCAAGAAGGTCGCGTTTCTCAATGTGGTCCCCGACGGTGTCGTGTATTTGCAGGGCCGTTACGAGGAAGTCGTCGAGAAGGAAGTGACCATCTCGTCGAACGAGAAGCTTCCCGACTTCAAAGTGATCGGAGTCACCTCCGACATCGACGACAAGATCAGCTACGACGTCAAGCCGGCGGCCAAGAAGGGCGAGTACACGCTGAGCATCAAGAAAAACCCCGACCTTCCCATGAGCACGTCTTACGGCAGCGTCACCATCAAGACCAACAGCACCAACGCGCCCGAGACCAAACTCCAAGTGCAGGTCATGACCAAGGGCAACATCACCGTGAGCCCGTCGTCGGTGAACTTTGGCAACGTCGCGTTCGCCGCCAAGGACAAGAATGCGGCCCCGGTCACGCGCACCGTCATGGTGATCAAGAACTCCGGCGAGGGCCTCGACGTGAAGGATGTCACGGTCGACAACCCCAACTTCAAGGCCAAGGTAGAGCCGGTGACGCCGGGCAAGCAGTTCAAGGTCGAAGTCACGTTCTCGCCGCCGCTCAAGCGCACCTCGTCGCAGCGGGAGACCGGCGAACTCATCATCAACACCAACGACCCCCGCGAGCCGTCGGTGCGCGTGCACCTGGTGGCGCGGGCCATGTAAGGACGTCCCATGCGCAACGTCGCGAAGCGGACCATGTGGGTGCTGGCCGGCGTCGCCGGCCTCGCGCTGGTCGCGACCGATTCGGTGCGGTCGCAGGGCCAGCCCAAGATCGACATCCCGGAGACCCGCTTCGATTTCGGCCGGGTGTTCGAGCGCAAGCAGTACATCCACGACTTCATCGTGTACAACCGCGGCGACGCGGACTTGATCATTAACAACGTACGACCCAGCTGCGGGTGCACCGTGACCAACTTCGACAAGCTGATCGCGCCCGGCAAGCAGGGGAAGATCGAGTTCGTCCTCGACGGGGAGAAAGTGCACAACGAGTTCAGCAAGAACGCGACCGTCAGCTCCAACGACCCCACGCATCCCACCATGACGATCGCGGTTTCGGGCAACGAGATTCCATATCTCAACATCGACCCCGCCGGTACGGTGTACTTGCACGGCCGCTACGGCGAGCACATCGAACGTACGATGACGGTGTCGTCGAATGAAGAGAATCTCGATTTCAGGATCCTGCGCGCGTCGTCGAACATCGACGATAAGATCACGTACCAGGTGGAGCAGGCGGCGACGCCCGGCACGTACCAGGTGACGGTCTACAAGAATCCGCAACTGCCCACGCTCATCACCTACGGGACGCTGTACCTGCACACCAACAGTAAGGTGAGTCCGAAGTCGGAGATCCAGGTGCACATCATTACCAAGGGCGATATCACGGTGAGCCCACAGGCCGTGAACTTCGGGCAGGTGAAGTTCGCCGAGGGCGCGGGCGCCGGGCAATCGGTCACGCGCAGCATCATCGTCTCCAAGTCGGCGGGCGAGTTCTCGATCAAGGACGTCAAGCTGAGCAACCCGAACTTCTCGGCCATCGTCGAACCCGTGTCGGAGGGCAAGCAGTATCGGGTGCAGGTCACGTTCACGCCGCCGCTCAAGACGCTGGTGCAGCAGAACGAGACCTCCGAGATGATCATTCACACCAACGATGCGCAGGAGCCGGCCATTCGCGTGGCCGTAGCCGCGCGTGCGATGTAACGGAGAACCGAATGAATCGACGCGTATGGATCGGGGCGGCGCTGGCGATTGCGATCGTGGTGCCCGTCGTGCTGCTGAGCGCCAAGGACAAGGCCGCCACTCCCACGGAGGTCGCGACCGCGCAGGTGCAGGCCGAAGAGACCAAGCCGCTGGGCGTTCCGGTCTCAGCGAGCGCCGGGACCG
>DASPGK010000385.1:0-2075 GCA_035620655.1 Candidatus Krumholzibacteriia bacterium | reverse complement strand
ATTCGATTGCTGGGCGTACACCCCTATCCGGTGCACGGAGTGGTCGTGGGTTCCGGCGATTACCGAATCGGAATGGTCGTGGTCCTCGGGAAGAACCCGCTCCCCACCCGGGCAAGCACGTGGGGAGCGGTCAAGGCGCTGTACCGGTGACCCGACGAAAGATGGCAAATGGCGTCGCAGGCTTCGTTGTTGTGCTCAACGCACAGGCGGCCGCGGCCCAGCAGTTCCAGATCGGCATCATCGACTTCTATGGACTGCGTCGCGTTTCAGCGAGCGAATCGCGTCGCGCGCTGACGTTCGCCGAGGGCGACAGTATTTCGCTCGAGGGCGACGAGCCGCCCGCATTCCTGGCGGAGTCGGAGCGGCGCCTCGCGACCCTGCCCGGAGTGGTGAGGGCGCGTACCAACATTGTGTGTTGCGACCAGGGCCGCCTCATCGTTTATGTGGGTGTCGAGGAGGAGGGAGGAGCAACGCTGCGTTTTCGCGCCGCCCCGCAAGGAACCGCCCGCTTGCCGGCCGACCTCGTCCAGGCGGGCGACGACTATTGGGCGGCGTTCACGACCGCCGTCGAGCGGGGAGATGCCGGCGAGGACGGGTCTCGGGGCCACGCGCTGTGCAACGATCCGACAACACGAGCGGTGCAGGAGCGCTTCGTCGCGTACGCGGCTCGCGACACGGAGCGACTCCGTGGCGTCCTGCGCGAGTCGTCGAATGCGGATCAACGCGCGCTCGCCGCACAAGTCCTGGGATACGTCGCCGATAAACAGAGCGTCGTAGACGACCTCGTGTATGGAATGAGCGATCCATCCGAAAATGTGCGCAACAATTCCATGCGAACGCTCATGGTGTTCACGAGGATGACGCCGGCCGCCGGAACGTCCGTGCCTCGTGTTCCGTATGCGCCTTTTGTCAACCTGCTCCACTCGCTGGTTTGGACCGATCGCAACAAGTCGTCGCTCGCGCTCATGGAACTCACGGAGAGCCGGGATGCCGATCTCTTGGAGAGACTGCGAAACGAAGCGATGCAGTCCCTCGCCGACATCGCGCGATGGAAAAATGAAGGTCACGCGACGCCGGGTCTCCTGATGCTCGGACGGATTGCCGGCTGGGCGGACGACGACGTGAGGTCGGCATGGAGGAGCGGCCAGCGCGAGAAAATCATCGCCGCCGCGCTCGCGGCCCGTTGAGCGCGTCCCGCCGGCCCGCCGCGTGGTTCGGCGCCCCGCGGATTTTCCCCTAACCGGCTTGCCGGTGAGTGCTCGCCGTGCTAGAATCCGGCCGTTCGTTTTCACCCAACCCATATTGACCGGCTGCCGTCGGTCGCATCCAGGAGGTCGACCATGACCCTGCGCCGCTTTTCGACGCATGCGCTCCGATTTGTCCCGCTATTGCTTTTGGCCCTGTTGATCGCCCCGGCGGCGGCGTGGGCCGACGAGACCTGCATGTCTCCGTACATGACCAAAATCACGGGTCAGGAAGAGTTCGTCTATGTGTGGACGCTGGGAATGGACAAGCTCGGTGACGGGTCCGACAAAGTCGTCACCGTCGACGTGCGCCCCGGATCGAAGACGTTCGGAAAAGTCCTCAGCACAGCGTCGGTCGGGGGGCGCCACGAAGCGCACCACGGCGGTTTCACCGACGACCGCCGGCAGTTGTGGCTCGGCGGACTCGACACGAGCAAGATCTTCGTGTTTGACGTCGCCACCGACCCCGCCAAACCGAAGCTCGTCAAGACCATCGACAGCTTCGTCAAGGATTCCGGCGGCGTGGTAGGACCGCATGGTCACTACGCGCTTCCGGGACGCATGATGATCGCGGCACTTTCCAACAACAAGGACCACAGCGGCCGCACCGCTTTGGTGGAGTACACCAACGAAGGCAAGTACGTGGCTACGCACTGGATGCCGATCGACGGCGACACCTACGGCGCCAAGGTCGAGAAGGTGGCCGACGGTTATGGTTACGATTTGCGCGCGCTCCCGCGCAAGAACATCATGCTCTCGTCGTCGTTCACGGGCTGGTCGAATTACATGATGGACGTCGGCAAGGTTATCTCCGACCCGGAAGCCATGAAG
>DASPGK010000384.1:0-6976 GCA_035620655.1 Candidatus Krumholzibacteriia bacterium | reverse complement strand
ATCAATGCCGCGGTCGGCGGTGGCGGCGGTTGCTCGCCGCTCGTGACGGCCAACTTCTCGGGCACGCCGACCTCGGGGACCGCACCGCTGACGGTGAACTTCACCGACTTGTCGACGGGCAGCCCGACCAGCTGGAGCTGGAACTTCGGCGACGGCGGGACGTCGACGGCACAGAACCCGAGCCACGCCTACGCGGCGGCCGGGACCTACACCGTCACGCTGACGGCGACCAATGCCTGCGGCAGCGACGCCGAGGTCAAGAGCGCGTATGTCTCGGTGACGAGCGGTGGGGTGGTCTGGACCACGATCACCTTCGACCAGTTCGAGACCAACTTCGGGAGCTACACCGACGGCGGCGTGGACTGCTCGCGCTACACCGGCGGGACGTTCTCGTACCAGGGTGTGGCGTCGATCGACATCCAGGACAACAGCGGCACGCCCTCGTCGTTCTCCACCACCACGGCCCGCAACCTGACCGCGTACCAGACGCAGCAGATCACGTTCTTCTTCCGTGCTCAGAGCATGGAGACCGGCGACAACTTCTACGTCGAGTACTACAACGGGAGCGCGTACCAGATCGTCGCCAACTACGTGGCGGGGACGAGCTTCGCCAACGGGTCGTTCTACACGGCTACGATCACGCTGAACCGAGGCACGTACACCTTCCCGACCAACGCGCGGATTCGCTTCCGCTGCGACGCGGGCGACAACAACGACGACGTGTACGTGGATGAGATCACGTGGCGTGCCACGCCCACGGTGGGCGCGTCGAGCGAGATCGCGGAACCCGTCCTCGTCCGCGAAGGCGACCGCCCGATCGACATCACGTCGGAGGCGGTGTCGTTCGAGACCACACTCGAGCAGAACTACCCCAACCCGTTCAACCCGCGCACGACGATCGCGTTCGCGCTGGCGTCGGAGAGCGACGTCACGCTGGAGGTCTTCGACACGGCGGGCCGGTTGGTGGCCAGGCTGCTCGACGAGTCGAAGGGAGCCGGCCGGCACACGGTCGACTTCGACGCGTCGCGCTTGAGCTCGGGGGTGTACTTCTATCGGTTGCGGGCGGGTGACTTCGTCCAGCAGCGGAAGATGGTGCTCCTGAAGTAAAGCGCTTGGGCTTCCAAGCCGACCAGGAGCCCGGTCGTCGAGTCCGTCTCACTCGGCGGCCGGGCTCCGCTATTTGGCCCTAGTTCGCCGCAAATTACCGCGCGCGCCGTGTGACGCCGCTCCGGTTCAGGTGTCTCTCCAACACAACCTGGAGGTTCGCCATGAGGATCGTGCTCACCCTGGCCTGGGTCCTTCTCGCGTTCGTGCCGGCCGCGCGCGCGGACGTGCCCGGGACCATCAGCTATCAGGGGCTGCTCACCGACGCCGTGGGTACCCCCGTCCCCGACGACGACTACAGCATTCGCTTTCGGCTCTACGACCCGGCGCTGGTGTGGGAGGAGACCCAGACGGTGACGGTGACGAGCGGCCGATTCTCGGTGCTCTTGGGGAGCGTGGTTCCGATCGACCCGGCGATTCTGCAGGGGGCACCGCTCTCGCTCGGAATCAAAGTTGGCGACGACTCCGAGCTGTCCCCGTGGACGCCGCTCACGAGCGTGCCGTACGCCTTGACCGCGGCGCACGCGACCACCGCGGAGTCGGTCACGATGAGCCCCACGACGCGCTACCACACCGTCTGCGCGGAAGCGTTCACGCCCAACAGCAGCGCAACCGCGTACACGAAGAACTCGGTGCGCGTGTATCCCACGGCGGGTACCAACATTTCGATGGGTGCCGTACTGACCCTGCCCCACGGCGCGCAACTGACCGAGCTCCACGTTCTGTTCGAAGACGCGATCCCGGATCTCGAGCTGTCGGTGGGGCTGCGCCGCGTCAACGTCACCGACGGAACCCTCCAAACCCTCGGCGTCGTCGCGAGCGGGATTCCGGAAGCCGCCGGGCTCACCATCGCCACGAGAAATCTCTTCCTTCCCAGCGATATCGTGGACAACCAGAACTGGGCTTACTCGCTGCAGGCGTTCTGGTCGACCGCCGCCGGCCTCAACTTGTCCTTGAGGGCCGTGCGCATCACGTATACCGTCACGGAGCCACTGCCATGAGCGCGCGCGTCGCAGTCGTCGCGACGCTGCTCTGCGCGTTCGCGGGGAGCGCGCACGCGCAGGCCGTGATCTCTCGCTTCGTGGTCGGGTCCGGCGGTACGCAGGCGGCGAGCACGAGCTACGCGCTGGTCGGCACGGCCGGCCAGCCCGCCGTCGGCGGGGCCACGGGAGCGAGCTTCCAGGTGGTCGGGGGTTTCTGGGCGTCGACGAACCCGATCGGGACCGGTGTGGAAACGCCGCGCGCCCGCGTCTTCCGCCTCGAGCAGAACTACCCCAATCCCTTCAACCCGCGCACCACGATCGCGTTTGCGATTCCGAGCGATACGCACGTTCGGCTGCACGTCTTCGACGCAACCGGAGTCCGCGTCATGACGGTGATCGACCGATCGCTGCCGGCGGGCGCGCACCGCGTCGAGCTCGACGCGAGCGGGCTCGCGAGTGGGGTCTACTTCTATCGCCTGGAGGCGCCGGGCTTTCAGCAGGCGCGCAAGCTCGTGCTCTTGAAATAGGCGGACTAGCGGAGTCGCAGCTTGAGAATCGCGGGCTCGTTCAACTGATCCATCGGGAGCAGTGTTCCGTCCTTCTGGACTGCGCTGAACTGCGAGTTGGCGACGTAGTAGAAGTCGTCGCCGACGATGACGCCGGTGGTGGGAACGTCGAAGAGCGGATGATCGGCTTCGAGGATCTCCGTGCTCACCACGCGCGTGTTTGCGTTGTCGAGGCGATGGCGCCGCACGCTGGTCATGTGCACCGCGATCAAACTGCCCCGGTAGAAATAGAGGCCGTCGATGGCGCCCAACGGGTCGCCCTCAGCGGCTTGCAGCGGGCGCGACGCCCCCGTCGCGCGATCGACGGCGTAGATCCCATCCGCCCCCGCGACGAAGAGAGTCGCCTCGTTGGGTGTTATGGTGATGCCGTTGGGGTCCTTCAACCCCGCCGGCCGTGCCAACACCTCAAGTGACTGCGTCCTGTCGGTGATCTTATAGATCGCCGCGTCGTCGAACATGTGGGTCACGTAGGCGTCGTTGCCGCGCGTCACGACCAGGTCGTTGAACGCGTGCACCTCGCCCGGCTTCTCGATCGTCCACTTGCGCACCAGCGTACCGGTATCCAGATTGAACGCGAACACCCCGGTGGCGCGCGTGTCGCCCGGCTTGAAGCCCTCGAGGCTTTCGCCGTCGAAGCTGCACGCCCACAGAATACGGCGCGTCGGGTTGATCTTGATGCCGATCACCTGCCACAACCCGTCCTGGCGCGACGCGATGAAGTCGCTCGCGTTGCCGTCCTTGTCCACGCGCACGATCTTGCCCTTGCGGGTGCTGCCGACATAGAACGACTTATCCTTGGGATCGTAGGCGACGCTCTCGGGAAGGAGATCTTTCTCGTCGATGAAGAACGCGACGGTGCTCTCGATCGCGTGAGAGATGCCTTGCACGGGCGCGATCACCGAGTCACGTACCTCGATGGCTTCCTGCGCGCGCACGTCGAGCGACGCGAGCAAAGCAAGCAACACGGCCATCCCGAGGCGGAGAGAGCTGCGAGTGCTCATAGGTCAACCATAGCGCGATCGACTCGATATCTCAACGGGGACATGGGCTCACGGCGGCGTCCGATCCGTCGCCGTCAGGCGTGCTCTCATGCCCGCGACGTCGTTCTTCACTTCGTCGAAGACGGCCACGAACTCCGGATCGTCGCGAATCGAAACCAGCATGGGCGAGCGCATCTGGGTACACCACTCGTCCCGCAGCCCCGCGTCGACCCGGCCCTCGAGCGTGTCGAGTGCCTCCCGCTTGCGGCCCTGGAGCGCATACACTTCCGCGAGTTGCCGGCCGAACTCATAGTGGCGTTCGGTTTCGGGGAGCGATTCGAGATAGGTCGCGCATTTCCCAATAAGCCAGCGCGCGCGTTCGGTCTCGCCAATTCCAATTCGTGCCGCGGCGATGCGAATAGCCGGATCGAGGTTGCCCGAATGAACGCGCACGTCGGAATCTCGGAGTAACTCCGGAAACGCCTGCTCGTACGTCCCCATCGCGTCGGCATAGCGTCCCTCGGCGAGGGCGACATCGGCGACCGTGTCGTTGAGAAAATCGGACCCCGCCAGCGCGACCAGCTCTTCCAGATTCTCATTCGCGCGTCCCAACTCCACGCGGCAAAGACGATATACGACTTCGATGATCCCGGACTGTATCGGTGGCATGCGCCCGATGTACGCTTCGACCGCTTCCTCGTCACCCATACTGAACAGGGTCAACGCGCAGTAGAACTCCCCCCAGAAGTCCTCGCGCTCAATCTCGGCGGCCCGCCGATAGAACGACAGCGCTTCGTCGAGGCGGCCGAGTTTGCGATGCACGTCGCCCGCCATCTTGTATCCCCATGCGAAATCCGGATGAGCGTCGACCGCGGCGCGGCACGCGGCGATTGCTTCGTCGACGCGACCCGCCCCGGCGAGATAATCCGCGCGACCGTAGAGTAGCCCTATGTTGCCGGGGTCGAGCGCGATGGCCCGATCGATCGACCCCAGCGCCTCGTCGATCCGCCCGTATTCGCGGTAGTACAGGTTCGCCAAACTGGCGTATGCACCCGGAAACGAGTCGTCGAGCTCCAAAGCTCGCTCGATTCGCCCCAGGGCCTCGTCTAACTGGCCGATCTGTTGGAGATGTTCCGAATAGGCCAGGTTGATCACCGGCGAAAGCGGGTCCAGCTCGACCGCCTTCCGAAGCATGGCGCCAGCCTTGGCGGGGTCGGTATCGGAATCTGACAACGACCCTCCATACCAGTGATAGGCGGTGGCGTAGCTCGGAGCCAGTTCGATTGCGCGCTCAAAGAGCGGGGCCACTTCCGCCCATCGATCCTGGATGCCCCGCAGAACTGCGAGCGATGCATAGGCTTCGCCCAAGCGGTCGTCGATCTCGATCGCCTTATTGATCAAGCGCTCGATCTCGGGAACGAAATCGTCGTACGAAGCCACCCCGTAGTGGCCGTGAAGACGATAGGCGTCGGCAAGGCCGACGTACGCGAGCGCGAACTCGGGATCCAAGGCGACGGCGCGTTTGAAATGATCCGCAGCGCTTTGCAGCGCGGCACTGGTGCGGCGGGCCATTTCGTGCTTGCCGCGAAGGTAAGCTTCGTACGCATCCAAGTTGTCCGTCGGCCTTCGTGCCAACTGCGCGCTTTCCTCCTGCAACAACCGCACCTTGAGTTCTCTTACCACCTCGTTGGCGATCTCCTCCTGGATTGCGAAGACGTCGCCCAACTCGCGATCGTACGTCTCGGACCACATGTGGAAGCCGTCGCCCGTGTTGACGAGCTGCACCGTGATGCGAAGGCGTTCGCCGGACCGCCGTACGCTGCCCTCGAGCACGGTCGCCACGTTGAGCTCGCGACCGACGTCGGCCACGTCGTCGTTGCGTCCCTTGAACCGCCACGACGACGTTCGCGCGGCCACGCGCAGGTCGCCCAGGCGCGCCAACGCGTTCAGCAGTTCTTCCGAGAGTCCGTCCGAGAAGTACTCGTTGCCGGGATCGTCGCTCATGTTCACGAACGGAAGCACGGCGATCGACTTCGCGACCGGAGGGTCACCACGGCCGATCCAAATGCCCACCGCGACCACCGCGACCGCCGCGACCGCAACCACCGCCATGGTTCGCGTCCTCTTGCTCTTGCGGTGCGTGAGTGCGCTTCCCATGGTCGTCGAATTCCCGCGCAGGCGCCGCAGGTCGACGAGCAGGTCTTCCACGCTCGGGTAGCGCTCCGCGCGATTCTTCGCCAGCATCTTGTCCACCACTCGTTCCAACTCCACGGGAACGTTGGTGCGCCGTTCGGTGAGCGGCTGGTGCGGCTCATTGAGGATCGAGTAAATCGTGGCGGGTTCGTGGTCGGCCTGAAACGGCACCGCTCCCACGATCATCTCGTAGAGCACGATGCCCAGCGACCAGATGTCGGTGCGGCGATCGACCTCGGTCTCGGTCGACTGCTCGGGCGACATGTAATGCGTGGTGCCGACCGTCGTCCCGTCGGCGGTCAGGCGGGTTTGCCCCTTGGGCATGGCGAGGCCGAAGTCGAGGACGCGAGCGCGGCTGTCCCGATCGATGATGACGTTCTCGGGCTTGATGTCGCGATGGACGATCCCGCTCTCGTGCGCTCTTGCGAGGCCTTCGCCCACTTGGATCGCGATGTCCAGCGCGCGATCGATCGGCAGCGGCCCCTTGCCGATCAATTCGCGCAGCGAGTCGCCCTCGACGAGCTCCATGGCAATGAAGGAACGGCCTTCGTGCTCGCCGAACTCGTAGATGGTGACGATGCCGGGGTGCTTGATCGACGACGCGACCTGAGCCTCGCGCTCGAAGCGGCGTCGGCGCATGGGATCGTCACTGATTGCGGCGGGGAGGACCTTGAGTGCGACCTCTCGCTTGAGGCGGGTGTCGCGCGCGCGATACACGTCGCCCATGCCTCCGCTGCCGAGTCTTCCGAGGATCTCGTAGTGCGCGATTCGCTGGCCCGTCATGCGGCCCCCTCCTCGCCGGCTGGTCGGGCTGGGCGGGTCATCGCCCGAGAGGATATCATCGGGAACGGGTGGTTGCGAAGGATCGCGTTGCCGGGACGCGTCGGCGACTCAGCGCCCCATCGCCATCTCCGCCAGCCGGCGCCCCACCGTCGACGCGTGATCGCCGGGGCGGTTGTGTGCGTTCGAGCACATGATGAACATGTCGCCCGGCCCTTCGTTGTAGAGGGTGAAGAAGCCGCGGTCGTCGCCGCCCGCCAGGATGCCGCCGTGCCAGTACTTCTGGGCCGCGCTGGCCGAGAGCGTCTTGCCGGTGCGAATGCCTTGATTCCAGCGATACAGGTCCATCGGCGTCGATTGCATGCCGCCG
>DASPGK010000383.1:0-6489 GCA_035620655.1 Candidatus Krumholzibacteriia bacterium | reverse complement strand
CGCAACGGCGCGTGGATGAGCGAGTACCGCCAGCAGTCGCGCGTGGGCGGCAAGGAAGTCACGCCCATCATCGTTAACGTCTCGAACGTCTCGCGTGCCACGGCCGAAGAGCCGGCCTTGTTGTCACTCGACGAAGTCGCCACACTGTTCCACGAGTTCGGCCACGCGCTGCACGGTATGCTCTCCGACGTCACCTACTCGAGTCTCGCGGGGACCAACGTCGCGCGCGACTTCGTCGAGATGCCCTCGCAGGTGATCGAGAACTGGGCCACCCAGCCCGAGGTCCTGAAGATGTACGCGCGCCACTACCAGACGGGCGCCACCATCCCCGACGACCTCATCGCCAAGATGACCAACGCGAAGCTGTTCAACCAGGGCTTCGTGACCGTCGAGTACCTGGCCGCGTCGTACCTCGACATGGACTGGCACACCATGACCGGTGAAGCGCCCAAGGACGTGGTCGCCTTCGAGAAGGCGCGCATGGATCAGATCGGGTTGATCCCGGAGATCGTGCCGCGCTACCGGACCACGTACTTCCGCCACATCTTCGCGGGCGGCTACTCGGCGGGGTACTACAGCTACATCTGGGCCGAAGTGGTGGACGCGGACGCCTTCCAGGCTTTCAAAGAGAAGGGGCTGTTCGACCAGGAGACCGCGGCCAAGTTCCGCAAGTACATCTTGTCGGCCGGCGGCACCGATGACCCGATGGCGCTCTACAAGAAATTCCGCGGCCGCGAGCCGGAGATCGGTCCGCTGCTCGAACGCCGCGGCTTGACCACCACGGACTCGTAACCACGGGGTCGCCGGGACGGGGTCGATCGGCCTGTGCTAAGGTAGCGCCGATGACCGACCGACCCCATTCCGGCGACGACATCGCGGCCGAGTGCCGCCGCATCGAGATCCACATCGAGGAGCTGAGTCAGCTCTTCGACTCGATGGACCCGTCGCCGTTCCACAAGAAGGACCTCGATCGCAACGCCGCCGAGTACATCGCGAGCAGCGCGCTGGATCTCCCGCGTCGAGTCCCCCTGGCCCTGGTGGTCTATCTCGACAAGCCCCCGGAACTCACCGATGAAGGTCGCGTCGTCGGCGACGCGGTGCGCGAGCACTTCGCGCGCGAGTCGCTGTATGCCCGCCGCCGGCTGCATCAGCTCTTGCGCCGCGGATGGGTGAGCCTGGCCATCGGCGTCACCTTCCTCGCCACGGCCTTCGTGGCGGGCACCTTCGTCTCCCGCATGGTCGCGGAGACGCTGCGTCCGTTCGTGCGCGAGAGCCTGTTGATCGGCGGCTGGGTCGCCATGTGGCGCCCGCTCGAGACGTTTCTCTACGATTGGTGGCCGATCGTCGGCGAGCGCCGCCGCTACGACCGCTTGAGCCGCATGGCGGTCCGCATCGAGTACAAAGGAACCTGACCCGGTCCGGGTCTTTCGTCGGGAGGCGGGTTCGCTTATGATCGGGCCGTCGCGGGCCGGGAGGGGACCGCGACGCGCGGGGTGCCGAGGAAAGGGTTGATGGCTGGAGAAATCGATAACCTCATCGACCGGGCGAACATCGTCGACGTGATCAACACGTTGTTCGTCGGCACCGACAATCGCAACTGGGACGTGGTCCGCAACTGCTTCGCGCCGAGCGTCCTGTTCGACATGTCCTCGCTGGGCGCGGGCGAGCCCCACCACATGACGCCGAACGAGATCGTGGCCGCGTGGGACGCCGGGTTGAAGCCGATGCAGGCCATTCACCACCAAGTGGGCAACTACCTGGTGACGGTGGACGGGCCGAAGAGCGCAAGCGCATTCTGTTACGGCATCGCCATCCACTATCTGCCCAACCCGACGCACGCGAACACGCGGACCTTCGTCGGGAGCTACGACTTCGGACTGACGAAAGAGAACGGGCGCTGGAAGATCGAGAAGTTCAAGTTCACGCTCAAATACGTCGACGGGAACCTCAAGCTCGAGACCTCCATCTAGTATTCAACAAGGAGAGGCAATGCTTCGTATCGCGATCCTGGGGGCCGGGAACATCGGCACCTCCATCGCCGAGGGACTGGTTCAGTCGGGTCGGTTCTCCGCGCCGGGCATCACGCTGACACGGCGAACGGTGCAGCGCGTCGAAGCGATGAAACAGAAGGGCTTCGTCGTCCACGCGGACAACACGCGCGCGGTCAAGGAGTCGGAGATCGTCATCGTCGCGGTGGAACCGCAGCAGGTGGACGCCGTGCTGGGCGAGATCGCTCCCTCCGTCACCGACCGGCACGTCCTCATTTCGGTCGTCACCGGCGTCAGCATCGCCCAGATCGAAGGCAAGGTCGGGAAGCGGGCCGCGGTCGTGCGCGCGATGCCCAACACCGCGATCGCGGTGCGCGAATCGATGACCTGCCTCGCCTCGCGCGACCCGGCGAGTGCCGCGGTCGCGACCGCGACTTCCGTCTTCGACGCGGTCGGAAAGACCGTCCTCATCAACGAGGAAGAGATGATCGCGGCCACCGCACTGGGGGCATGCGGGGTCGCGTTCTTCCTGCGCGCGATCCGCGCGGCCTCGCAGGGCGGCATCGAGGTCGGCCTCCACTCGCACAGCGCGCTGGCGATGGCGGCCCAAACCGCGAAGGGCGCAGCGACCCTGCTGCTGGCGATGGGAACCCACCCCGAGCAGGAGATCGACCGCGTCACCACGCCCAAGGGCTGCACCATCGCGGGCTTGAACCAGATGGAACACGCCGGGTTCAGCTCGGCCATGATCCGGGGCATCACCGTGTCCGCGGACAAGGCGTCTCGCTTGTACGCGGACGACGACGCGTGAATAATGGGCAGGACCTCTTTCCAAGCCAACCTCAAGGAGCACTCATGTTCTACCGAATGCTGATCGCAGCGTGCGCGTTGCTGTTCGCTTCGTCGCACACCGCTACCGCCCAAGACGCGAAAAAGAAAGACGACAAGAAGAAGTGGGACGTCGAAGCTCCCCTCGGTGCGACCAACGCGGTCGAGTTCACCACCAACGAAGGCACGTGGATGAATCTCGACGTCTCCCCGGACGGGAAGGAGATCGCGTTCGATCTGTTGGGAGACATCTACATCATGCCGATCGCGGGCGGGAAGGCGAGGCTGTTGCGCGGCGGGCCGGCCTTCGAAGTGCAGCCGCGCTTCTCGCCCGACGGCACGCGCATCAGCTACACCTCCGACAAGGACGGCGCGGACAATGTTTGGGTCATGAAGCGGGACGGCTCCGATCCCAAGCAGGTCACCAAGGAAGATTTTCGCCTGGTCAATAACGCCGTGTGGACGCCCGACGGCCAGTTCCTGGTGGCGAAGAAGCACTTCACGAGCCGTCGCTCGCTGGGCGCGGGCGAGATGTGGCTCTATCACATCAGCGGTGGCGAAGGGCTGCAGGTTACCAAGCGCCGCAACGACCAGCAGGACGTCGGCGAACCCTGCGTCTCGCGCGACGGGCGTTACGTTTACTTCAGCGAGGACATGAGCCCCAGCCCGGTCTTCCAGTACAACAAGGATCCCAACGGCGAGATCTACGCGATCCGCCGCGCCGACCGCGAGACCGGCGAGGTGAAGGACGTCGTCACGGGACCCGGCGGGGGCGTGCGCCCGCAGGTCTCGCCGGACGGAAAGAGCCTCGCCTACGTGCACCGCGTGCGCGCGAAGACCGTGCTGTACGTGCAGGATCTGGAGAGCGGCGCGCAGCGACCGGTCTGGGACGGGTTGAGCAAGGATCAGATGGAGACGTGGGCCACCTTCGGCGTGTATCCCAACTTCCAATGGACGCCCGACAACAAGTCCATCGTCCTGTGGGCGAAGGGCAAGATCTACAAGGTGGATCTGGCCACGCGCGCTGCGACCAACATCCCCTTCGAGGTCGACGCGAAGCACACGATCAACGCCGCGCTGCGATTCCCGCAGGATCCCGCGCCGGCCACCTTCGATGCCAAGATGATCCGTCATGCCGCCACCTCGCCCGACGGAAGTTGGCTCGTGTTCAGCGCAGTCGGGCACCTCTGGAAGAAGAAGCTCCCCGACGGCGTTCCCGCCCGCGTCACCAAGGATACGCACTGGGAGTACTGGCCGTCGTTCTCGCGCGACGGGAAATGGCTCGTGTACACGACCTGGGACAACGACGCGGCCGGGTCGGTCTACAAGGTCAAGCTCGACGGCGGCGGCAAGAAGAAGCTGACGACGCGCCCCGGCTTCTACCACGCGCCTTCGTTTTCGCCCGACGGCAAGCGGGTGGTGTTCCAACGCGGGACCGGCAACGTGATCCTGGGCGTGTCGTACGGCACCGAACCCGGGCTGTACTGGATTTCCGCGGACGGCGGCGAGGCGACGTTGATCGTCGAAGACGGCGAGATGCCGCGCTTCAGCAAGGACGGCGAGCGCGTCTACTTCGTCGCCGACGCGCCCGAGCAGAAGCAGGCCTACAAGAGCGTGCGCGTGGACGGCGGCGACGAGCGCGTCCTGTTCTCGTCCAAGTACGCGACCCAGTTCGTCCCCAGCCCCGACGAGCAGTGGCTCGCGTTCACCGAGTTGTTCCAGGCCTACATCGTTCCGTTCGCGAAGACGGGCAAGGAAGTCGACCTCAACGCCAAGACCAAGGCGGTCCCGATCAAGCAGGTCACGCGCGACGCGGGCAGCTTTTTACACTGGTCGGGCGACAGCAAGAAGCTGCACTGGACCATCGGCCCCGAGTACTTCACGCGCGAGATCGCGAAGAGCTTCGACTTCGTGGAGGGCGCCGCGGATTCGATCGCCCCGCCCGACACCAGCGGCGCGGCCATCGGCCTGAAGCTCCCCAGCGACGTGCCCACCGGTGTCGTTGCCTTCACCAACGCACGCATCATCACGATGAAAGGCGACGAGGTGATCGAAAACGGTACCGTGGTGGTGGACAAGAACCGCATCCTGGCGGTGGGGCCGGCGTCGTCGGTGGAAGTGCCGCGCGGCGCGCACCTCGTCGAGTGCGGCGGCAAGACCATCATGCCCGGGTTGATCGACGTCCACGCGCACATGTGGCACCCGTCGATCACCCCGTCGCAGAGTTGGCTCTACCTCGCCAACCTGGCCTTCGGCGTCACCACGACCCACGACCCGTCGAACCCGACCGAGACCGTGTTCACCAACTCGGAGATGGTGAAGGCGGGCGAGCTGGTGGGACCGCGCGTGTTCTCGACCGGCACCATCCTGTACGGCGCCGACGGCGACTTCAAGGCCGTGATCAACTCGCTCGACGACGCGCGCTCGCACCTGCGGCGCATGAAGGCGGTGGGCGCGTTTTCGGTCAAGAGTTACAACCAGCCGCGCCGTAACCAGCGCCAGCAGGTGATCAAGGCCGCGCGCGAGCTCGAGATGATGGTGGTGCCGGAAGGCGGCTCGTTCTTCTATCACAATCTCTCGATGATTCTCGACGGCCACACCGGCGTGGAGCACACCATCCCCATCGCGCCTATTTACAAGGATGTGACGAGTCTTTGGGGTGCGAGCAAAACCGGTTCGACGCCCACGCTGATTGTCGGCTACGGCGGCCTGTGGGGCGAGGAGTACTGGTATCAGAAGACCAACGTATGGGAGAACGGGCGCCTATTGACGTTCACCCCCCGCGCGGTGATCGACGAACGGTCCCGGCGCCGCACCATGTCGCCCGACGACGAGTTCAACCACATAGCACTGGCGAAGAACTGCAAGGACCTGACCGATGCCGGCGTCAGCGTGCAGTTGGGCGCGCACGGCCAGCTCCAGGGGCTCGGCGCGCACTGGGAGCTGTGGATGTTCGTGCAGGGCGGAATGTCGAACTTGCAGGCGTTGCGCGCGGCGACCTTGAACGGTGCCTGGTACATCGGCATGGACAAGGACCTGGGTTCCTTGGAAGCGGGCAAGCTGGCCGACCTGATCGTGCTCGACAAGAACCCGCTCGAGGACATACGCAGCAGCGAGAGCATCGTCTACACCATGGTGAACGGCCGGTTGTTCGACGCGCGTACCATGGACCAGATCGGCAACCATCCCGAGAAGCGACTCGCGTTCTACTGGGAGAAGCCGGGCGCGAGCGAGGCCTTCGTGTGGCAGGGCGAAGCGACGGGGTACATGCCGGGTGGGTGCGGCTGCTTCGGCACGCACTGATTCGACGTTCACTCTGCGGTGGCGCGCGCGTCCCGCCCGCATCATCGTGTGGGCGGGCTAGCGGTCGGAAGGCGGTCGCGGCGAGTGGTCGTCGGGAGCGAGGCGCACCTTGAAGCGCGAGCCGCTGTACAACGCCCCTGCGGCGGCGGCGGCGCCGGTTATGATCCACGTCGTGTCTTCGTCGAAGGCGCCCAGCGTGTTGCCGATCGCTCCCACGAACATGGCCAGCGTTCCGGCCGTTCCCGCGCCGAAGAGCATCGCGTCGAAGCGGGTCGGCGGGACGTATCCTGGGGGCGCGAACGGATTGAGCGATATCGTGAGGAGCGCGGGAGCCGGGGCATCCGCGTGGTAGCGAGATGCGTACTTCGAT
>DASPGK010000382.1:0-4946 GCA_035620655.1 Candidatus Krumholzibacteriia bacterium | reverse complement strand
AGCGGGAGCACGCTCCCGCCCAGGTGGCGCGGCAGCAGGATGTCGAACACCGACTGGTTCAAGACGCTGTTGGGACCGGGATACGACTCGCGCGAGGCGGTCACGGCCGCGATGATGCCGCCCGCTTCGTGGAGCAAGAGGTCCTCCGAGAGGCTCTTGGCCACCGGGTTCGCGAAGTCGCCGATGGTGCAGCTGAACGCCATCATCATCGGGAGCTTGAGGCCGTTGGTCAGCTGGCTCACGTCGGTCCCGAGAAAGACCTTCTCGTCCGCCATCTGCTGCGAGCTTCCGTGCCCGATGAAGTTGATCATGAGCGCGCCGTCGCTCCACTCGTCCAGGAACTCGAAGCGCGACGTCGGCTTGTCGGTTCCGATCACCGGGTATTCGGTGAGGTAGATCTTCGTGATGCGCGCGAAGTCGGGAGAGTGGTTGAACGTGAGTAACTCCGACTGGTCGGTCCACGACGTCTCGCACACCCCCGCGAACGACGAGATCTCGTCGTCGGCGACCAGAATGATCTCCTCGCGCCACTTCTCGAGGGGCGAGGCGGTCTCGTAATCGATCACGCGGTCGACCAGGAAATCGGCTTCCGCCGGCGTGCCCGCGGGCAAACGCCCGATCGCGATGTCGAGCATGTCGGCGCCGGGTACCTGGTCCTCCGGGTCCATGTGCCCGAACCACTCGTCGGTGGCGAACGTGAACGGCGCCAGCCGCGCGAAGTACAGGTTGGACGGCACGAAGTCGGGTTGCGCGCTGACGTTGTTGCGGAAGTCGGTGCTGGCGTCGCCCAGGAAGCACACGTACGCGAGCTTCGGGTTGCCGTTGGCGTCGGGGTAGTTGTCGTACAGGAACTTGATGTAATTGCGCAACGCCATCGGGTCCGGCAGTCCCTGGGAAAAATTGTCGAAGATGAGGTCGGAGGTCACGATGTCCACGGTCGGGTTGTTCACCAGCGGTACGCGCCCGGCGGCCCGGTAGCTGCGCAAGCGGTCGGCGGCGCCGCGAAAGTCGCGGTGGGTGACGATCAAGAGGTGCGGGGCGCTGGTAGCGGCGCGCAAATCCGTGGGGGTGAAGCGCGCAATGGACGGCACCGGCATGCCGCTCGTGGTCGCCGCCCAGAAATGACGCCCGGTGCCCGCGTGGGCGGAGGAAAAGCGCACGCGCCGCCCGCCCGTACCCGGCGCCTCTTCGAGGCCAGTTACGCGCACGGGATTCCACGGGTCGGTCACGTCGAACAGGTGGATGGCATCCGTCCCGCCGAACCCGTCGGCGCGGAAGTTCACCACGCCGGTGGTGTCGGGCGAGGAGAAGCCCACGGCGTTGCCGACCGCCGCGATGCGCCGTTGGTACCACACCGAGAACCACGCAAACAGAATGCGATCCTCGTCGTTCAAGTCGCCCGGCATCTGCAAGCGAAACTCGTTGTTACCGGGTACGAGGAAGCTGCCGTTGATACGCACCGGACGCCCCGACTCGAAGAAGTTGTCGCCCGAGTTACCGTCCCAGATCTTGTCCCCCATCACGAACTCGACGCCGCTGCGATAATTGATATAGACGGCGTGGTGTCCGAAGTTGCTCCCGCGCGGCGCGCCCGCCTCCACGTACTTGGCCAGCGCCACGGTGCGGAACGTCTGCGGCCGCGACGTCACCAGGTTGCGCACGTCGACGGTCGCTAGCCGGGTGCGCGAGGCGCTGGGCGGATCCATCGCCAGCCACAACCACCCGTCACCGCGATAGTCGTAGTCCTCCAAGAGATCGCGCTCGCGGTACTCGCGATGACGATACGTGGTGAGGTCCGGATCCGCGGTGGGGGCGGACGCGAGATCGACGATACGCGCCGGCGTGCCACCCAAGTCGCCTCCCCAGGCCAGGAAATAGACCGTCGACTTCGCGTGGGTATGCTCGTGGTAGAGCGTGTCGGGCGCGGCGGGGTCGTAATAGTCCGCCCAATCTTGGCTGGGGAGGCCGTAAAAATAGATGCGGTCACCCGGGTCGAAGGTCCCGTCGCTCCCGGCATCGACGCGAATCGGAACCTCGCGCATCGCGGATCCCACGCGCCACGACCCGGTCGGGTCGGTGTACTCACGCGACTGATTGAGGCCCCCGCTCGTGAACACGCGCAGCGTGCTCGGATCGATGGTCCCCAGCGTGATGCCCTCCGCAGCGAGGTCGGCGCCCCTGACGGCGTACATGCCGCGCGTCGCCACCGTGAGCTTGGCCCAGCCGGGCGCGCGCGAGAACCAGGGGTCACTCTGCGCCGCACGCGGCGCCACCGGAAACACGTCGCGATTGACCACCATGCTGCGCACGATCGGGTCGGCGCCGGCCGCGTCGTTGAAGGCGACGGCCGGCGTGTAGTCGATAGTGACGTTCGAAATCGGCGTGTCGGTGGGAATGCGGACGGTGACCCAGATCATGCGCGTGCCGCGCATGGGAAACGGCTGCGACACCGTGACCGAGTCGATGGCCACACCGGCCTCGGCGCGGGCGCCCGGCGCAGGCGCAGGACCGATGCGATACCGCGCGCTGAAGGTTCCGGTCGGCGAGACGGCGCAGAAGAAGGTGACGGGCTGGGAGCCGATGAGGCCGTCGTTCTTGGTCAATTCGACCACGACGCGCCCGTTGCTGTCGGAAACGGTTCGCAGATCGACGCCGGCCATGGCCCGGCCCGACGTGAGCGCAAGCGTGATAATGAGCGCGACGGTTTTCGCTGAACGCATGCTGCCGGGACGATGGTGGCGGCCGCCGTAAATCGCGCGCCGCCCGTTGCTCAAGGGCTCCTCTACGCGTCCAGGGGTTCCGCCCGTTCGATGAGCATGATGGGAATCCCGTGCTCGTTGACCGGATAACGGATCCGGCATCTCACGCACACGAGATACCGTCCCCTTTCGTCCAACACGACCTTCTCCTTGCACTTCGGGCACGCCAGAATCTCCAGGAGCTCGGGTCGGACCATAGGGGACACCTCGACGGAACTAGGGGCGGGATAACTTCAATCTGAAAAAGATGTTACTCCGCGCGCGCGGCGACGGTCAAGGCGATTCTTGCTCGAAGTAGCCCATGTTGAGGAATTTCTTGAGCCTGCGCTCGCGCAAGACATTCGCGGAAACGTGAGACAAATAATTGACTTCCTCATACAGGACCTGGCCCAGCGTATCCGCCATCGTGGCCGGGTCGCGGTGGGCCCCACCGGGCGGCTCCGGAACCACGCGGTCGATCACACCGAAGGACAGCAAGTGTTTCGCGGTCAGCTTGAGCGCGTCGGCCGCCTCCTTCACCTTGGTCTGGTCCTTCCACAGAATGGCGGCACACCCCTCCGGAGAGATGACGGAATAGATCGCGTGCTGGAGCATGATGATGCGGTCCGCGACCCCGAGGGCCAGCGCCCCCCCACTGCCCCCTTCACCGATCACCACCGACACGATGGGCACACGCAAGCCCGCCATGAGCTTCAAATTCTCGGCGATCGCAAGCGCCTGCCCGCGCTCCTCGGCGCCGAGCCCCGGGTACGCGCCCGGCGTGTCGATCAAGGTCACGATGGGCAGGTGAAATTTCTCCGCGAGACGCATGAGACGATTCGCCTTGCGATAGCCCTCGGGTTGCGGCATGCCGAAGTTGCGGCGAATGTTCTCGCGCGTGTCGCGTCCCTTCTGGTGGCCGATCATCATCACGCGACGGTCGTTGATGGTCATGAAGCCGCCCACGATGGCGGCGTCGTCCGCGAAGGTGCGGTCGCCGTGCAGCTCGACGAAGTCGGTGGTGAGCGCGGAGACGTAGTCGAGGGTGTAGGGGCGCAGCGGGTGCCGCGCGAGCTGGACCTGCTGCCACGCGGTGAGCTTGGCGAAGATCTCGCCGCGCAGACGCTCGGCTTTCTCCGACAGGCGACCGACTTCTTCGTCGACGGAGACGTTTTGCACCACCGCGAGCTGCTTGAGCTCGGTGATCTTGTCTTCCAGCTCGATCAGCGGCTGCTCGAAATCGAGGACGTGTCGCTTGGGGGCTCGCTGCACCATCTTGGCTTCGCCTTCCTTACCGCGCGCGCTCCGCATCAGAACATGTCGGCGAACACGAGCTGCAATTCGCGGCCGGATTCGCCGCCGGGGGCCATGTTCTCGGTCAGGTCGCTGAATACTAGCATCAGGGAGACCGTTTCTCCAAGTATGACCCGCACCCCCGCGTCGACGTACACCCCGCCTTCCCCGTAGATCCCGTCCTCGGCGTTGTCGTTGCGCGCGGCGTCGAAGTCGACCAAGAGCGACACGCGCCGCGCGATGAACCAATCCGCGCCGGCGAAGAAATCGGGAGAGCGGTCGTCGTCGCGCGTCTCGAGCGAATAGTTCGCACCCGCGGTGAGCGACAGGTCGCCCGCGAAGGAGCGCCAGTTCTTGCTCAGGACCAGATAGAAGCCGACCGACTTGCGCTCGTAGCGTTTCAGGTCGCCGTTGTAGGGCCCCCACCCTTGCGAGTCGAACCCCGCCGCGAGCGCGGGCCAGCGCGACTCGGCCGCCAGGCGGACGCGCACGTCGAAACCGACGTGGTCGTAGAACACGGGGTCGCCGCGATCGATGAGATTGAACACCCCGTAGAAGACGCCCACGTGGGCGACGTCTTTGAAGCCCACGCGCCCGCCGAAGAGCGCGCAGCTCTCCGGTGTGGCGCGCCCCATGGCGCGATACTCGCGGTGCGCGACGATGCCCGCGGTGGGATAGCGCGCGTTGTCGATCGACTGGTCGAGCCCGGCGTGCGCGCCGGTCGTGCACGCCGCCAGGAGCAGCGCCGCCGCGCCCACGCCCGCCATGCCCAACCGCCGCCTCACGCACCCATCCCAGCCGCGACCAGCCGCACGTTGGAAGCTCCGACCGACGCCGCCAGCCCCGAAAGCAGATCGGTGTCCACGCGCACGCCCTGGCTGCGCGCGCGAATCACGTACGCGCGCCGCCCGCCTT
>DASPGK010000381.1:0-2682 GCA_035620655.1 Candidatus Krumholzibacteriia bacterium | reverse complement strand
AGGGCTACGTCGCCCGCACGCCGGAACTGTGGCTGCGCGACACGGACAGCGGCGATGTGCGGCGCGTGCTACCACCCGACTCCGTCGTGATGGATCCCGCACCCTCGCCCGACGGGACCCGCATCGCGTTCGTGATCGCCGACTACTTCCAAAACACTGGTGACATCTTCGTCATGGACCACGATGGCGCGAATTTCCAGCAGATCACCTTCGACTCCGAGTTGGACGACCAACCCTCGTGGTCGCCGGACGGGACCCGTATCGCCTTTCGAAGCTGGCAGGCGGGCTACTTGGGCGACATTTGGGTGATGGACGCCGACGGCGGCAACCAAGTCCGGCTCACTTTCGACCCGTTGCCCGGCGTGTGGGACGAGAGTCATCCCGCGTGGTCACCCGATGGGACGCGCATCGCATACGCGGGCAACGCGGGCGGCAACTACGATATCTGGACCATGGCAATCGACGGCTCCGATTCGCTGCAGATCACGAACGACGAGGACTTCGAGACCGAGCCGGCGTGGTCGCCGGACGGGAGCGTGATCGTGTTTCGTCGCTGTGACAACGTCGAGGGCTGCGACCTCTTCCTCATCGCCGCGGGCGGGGGCGCCGTACTTCCGATACCGCGCGCGGGAGAGCAGCGCATGCCGGTGTTTACCCCGGACGGAGCGCGCATCGTCTTCGTTGACCAGGAGACGGGTTTTCACTCGCCCGACCTTTTCAGCATTCGGCCGGATGGCACCGGCGCGGCCCCGCTCGTCACCGACGAGTTGCCGGGCGGAAGTCTCAACCCGGCGTTCCTGCGGCGGCGGTCGCGCTAAATAATCGGCACTTTGATGGAGATGAGCCGGCACCGCATCGCGCCGGCCAACGATCCATCGCTTTGATACCGCCCCAGGACGAGGGCGGCGACCCTAGCACGTGTGGTAAGCTCCGTGTCATGAGGCACACGCCGCACGTCGCGTTCGTGATCCTGACCGTCGTCTTCGGCGCGTGCGCCCCGAAAGCGCCCGTCGACCTCGCCGCCGAGCGCGAAGCGCTGCTCGCGCTGCACGAGCGAATCCTCGACGCCCACCGCACGGACAACCTCGACGACTGGCTCGCGCTGGAAGCGGACACCGTCGTGGTCGGAAGCCGCGGCGAGTTGTTCCGAAGCCCCAAGTCAGAGAGCGCCGGGATGCGGCGAAACTACCTCGCCGCGGCCGAGTTTTCGGCATACCGCGACCTGCAGCCACCCATCGTGCACGTCTCCGGCGACGGATCGCTGGGCTGGGTGTTCGCGCAGGTCGAGATCGTGGGGCGGTATCTCGTGCCCGACACGACGTCGATCCACGACGTGTGGGCCTGGGTCGAATTGTACGAACGTCGTCCGGAAGGCTGGCGTTTGGTGGGCAATGTGTCCACCGCCAAGCCATAAAGGAGCACCATGCGAACGATCGTGAGCTCGATCGAATCCGAGTATCGCCGCTACAAGCTTCTCGCGGAGGCCGCCGTGCATCAACTCGACGACGCGCAGTTGGCGGAGGACGGCAATGGCGCCGTCAATTCTATCGCGACGCTGGTATGGCACCTGTCGGAGAACATCAAGTCGCGCTTCACGGATTTCCTCACTACCGACGGGGAGAAGCCGTGGCGTGATCGCGAGTCGGAGTTCCTTCCGCGCCGGGTGACCAAGGCGGAGCTACTGTCGAAATGGGAGGAAGGCTGGCGCGTTCTGTTCGCGTCCTTGGCGGCGCTCGACGACGGCCACCTCGCGCGCTCGGTGACGATCCGCACCAAGTCGCTGACGGTGCCGGAGGCGCTCCATCGATCGCTTGCGCACGTCGCCTATCACGTGGGCCAAATCGTCTTCATCGCCAAGGCGACGCGCGGCGCCGACTGGGAGTACTTGAGCATTCCGCCGGGGAAGTCGTCGGAGTAGCCGAAATGCAGCTTGCGGCGCTGTTGCTCCTGGTGGCCGTGGAATTCGGGTGCTCGACGAAAAGCGTCGGACTCACGCCAATCCGTCCCACGCATGACGATAAGGTCGATTCGAACTCGGTCGTGTACACGTATCGCATCGTAGAGGACGACTCGCTGGAGGCGTATGTGTTCCGCCCGTCGTCCAGCACCGATGGACGACCGGCGAATGCCATCCTCTTGTTTCACGGCGGAGGTTGGGTCGCGGGCTCGCCCGAGTGGACCTTCGGCGCCGCCGAGCGCTTCGCGGGCTACGGACTCGTTGCGATCGCGATCGAGTATCGGCTCTCGGGTCCCAACGTCACGCCGATCGACGCGCTCGACGACGTGTGCCACGCGTTCTCGTGGGCGCGCCAGTACGCGAAGGATCTGGGCATCGCGGAGAAGATTGTGGGCTACGGCGTGTCCGCTGGAGGACAGCTGGCGGCGGCGACCGGTACCATCGGGTGTGGTGGGATCTCGGCGGATCCGGACGCGCTCTTGCTATGGTCGCCGGCAATCGATGTCACCCGGGATGGATGGTTTTCGAAGTTGCTGGACGGGCGCGCAGAACCGATCGATTACTCACCCGTCGACCACGTCAACGCGTCGTCGCCTCCGACGTGTATCGTGCAGGGCGCGGAGGATTCGCTCACGCCGCTGTCCAACGCGCAGCGCTTCTGTGAGGAACTGACGAATGCGGGAGTCGTGTGCGAGCTCAACGTGTACTCCGGCGTGGGGCACCTG
>DASPGK010000380.1:0-2928 GCA_035620655.1 Candidatus Krumholzibacteriia bacterium | reverse complement strand
CATTTTCTTGGTCTGGGTGAACTTCCCGGCCACGAGCTTGTAGAAGTACACCCCGCTCGCCGCTCTCACGCCCGCGTCGTTCATCCCGTCCCAGGTCACCTTGTAGATGTCCGCACGCTGGCGCTCGTTCACCAACGTGCGCACCCTCCGACCCGCCACGTCGTAGATCGTGAGGTTGACCGGATTGTCCCCCGCGATCGCGTAACGTATCGTCGTGGTCGGATTGAACGGATTGGGAACGTTCTGGTCCAACTGGTTCGCCAGGCGGTACGTCACCGAGTACGGGCCGTACTCCGAGCCCGTCCCATCCTCCGCCACCTCGCGCAGCTTGTACCAGTAGGTCCGGTTCGCCGCGATGGTCTCGTCGCGGTACTCGTAGCTTCCTCCGCTGGTCGCCCCACTCGAGCGCACCATCTCCTTGGTGATCACGTCGTAACGCCCCACCTCGGCGTCCGAGCGCACGATGTCGTAGCCCTGCATGCCGATCTCCAGGCTCGTCTCCCAGCGCAGTACCGCGTCCCCGTCCTCCATGGTCACGTCGAAGGACTTCAGACGCGTCGGTACCGTCATCTCGATCATGAACGGCACTTCGCTGCTCCCCACCTTGAGCCCGAACCACAGCAGAGTGATCCGCAGGCGCGCGTTGGGGTAGTAGCCCGCCGGAACGTTCCACACGTAATCCCCATCATTGTTCACGTGGTTTGCGATCACGATCCAACCGCTGTCGTTCACGTCCGCGCTCTCGTTCAAGCGCTGCAGTTCGTCGATCTCGCTGGCCCCCGCGAGTCCATTCGTCTCGTCGCCCTCGGCGAGATGAAAATCGCAGTCGATGTCGTCCGCGTCGTCGCCGTCGTGGCGCCACTCGATCTTCACCTTGTCGCACGGGAGCACCTGGAGCGGCGCGGTCCACGTGATCTCGAAGGGGTGTCCGCCCACGATGCGCTGATTCTCTTCGGGCGTGAGTATGGTCGGGCGCAGCACCAGGATGTCGTCGGTGCCCTCGAACTCCTCGCCCGCGACGAAGCCCGTGCACGCCACATCCACGCGCTCGCCGTTCTCCGGCATGGCCGCGAGGAACTCGTCACGGCAGAACAGCATGGAGAGGTCGGGGATACCGTCGTGGTTGACGTCACCGAAGTAGTATTTCCCGGGCGACACCGGCACGGTGCCGAACACGCGTACGCTGGCGATGTCGACATCGTGCACCGTGTACGGCGGCGGCAATTGCAGCACGCCCAGCACGTAGAAGCCCGGGAGCTTCGGGATGATGACTCCCGGCACGATCTTGAAGTTCGCGGGTACGGCCTCGAAGGGACGGCCGTACACGGTCAGGGTGAAGTCGCCGGCGTTGGCGACGATCACGCGTCCGCTCCCCGACGGGTCGACCGCGATGTCGGCCGGGCCGTCGCCGGTCGGCAGTGTCCCGACCTGGCTCCATTCGATCGTGAAGCTGTTCGCTCCGTCGGGGTCCGTCACACCCACGCCCGGGATGACTTCGATCGCCAGGATGAGAACTTCGTCGGTATCTTCCTGGACGATATAGAGGAGCGTCCCGTCCGCGGAGATGACGACGCTCTTGGCACTCGAGCCGGCGCCGATAGTCGCCACCACTTCGTTCGCCGAAGGGCTCTCGTCTTGGATGTCGACCACGAGGATCTCGTCATCGCTGGTAAGGACGAACAACAACGTCCCGTCGCCCGAGATGACGACGCTCTTCGCGCTGCTGCCGGCGGTGATGCTGGCCACCACGCTGTTGGACTCGTCGATCACGAGCACGCCGGTGCTGGTCCCCACGTACAGCGTTCCGTCGCCGGAGATGACAACGCTCTTGGCGCTGGTTCCGGCACTGATGGTGGCCACCACCTCGTTGAACGCCTCGCTGGTCTCGTCGGTGTCGATCAGGCTGACGTCGTTCGACCCCGCGTTGGCCACGGCCAGGCGGTCGCCGTCGGGAGCGACGGCGACGTCGATCGGGTTGCTCCCGACCGAGATCGTTCCGACCACGGTGTTGAAGTCGGGCGAGTCGGGATCGACGTCGATCACCGAGACGGTTCCCGAGTTGAAGTTCGCGACGTATCCGAGCGCGCCGGCCGGGTGCAGGACGATCGCGACCGGCTGGTCGCCGACCGGAATCGAGGGATACGTGAACGCGTCCTCGATGCCGACCGGAATCACCACGTCGCCGTCGGTGCCCACGGCGTAGCACAGCGCGCCGTCTCCCGAGATGACCACGCTCTTGGCGCTGCTCCCGGTCGTGATGTTGGCGATGACGTCGTCGATGGTGGATGTCGACGGAATGAGCACCGTAAAGGTTACTGGGTTCGACGTTGCCGCGGATGTGGCGACTCGGATGGTGCCGGTCGACGCGGTGTTGGGGACGAGCACGCGCAGGAAGTCCGTGGTCCCCTCGAACGGAGTCGCGGAAACGCCGTTGAACAGCACGGTGTTGGCCGAGGGTACGGGGTCGAAGCCCTGCCCCGAAAGCGTCACGGCGACGCCTGCGATCGCGCTCGGCGGCCACACGGAAACGAGGTTCAGCGGCACCGAGGCGACGGTCGTGAAATCGCTGGTGCTGGGATTGGTCAGCGCCCCGCCGCCGCTACTCGCTTCGATCGCGTTCGTCAGCACGATCTCATAGATCGTGGCGACGTCGAGCGCCGCGGACGGGGTTACCGAGACCTTACGATTCGAATCGGTGAATCCGAACGTGGCCGCGATGGTCGGGCCCGCGGGCGCTTCGCGCAAATAGAAGGACTCGCTCGAAATAGTCGTCGGTTCGATGGCGCGGCTGAAGGTCGCGAGCAGCACCGTGGTCGGGCTGATGTCGGTCGCTCCGTCGAGCGGGATGATCTGCGCCAGCGAAAGCGGCAGGGTGCTCGGATCGTCGGTCGCGTCGGCACGGAAGCCCAGCGGGGACCCGTTGAGTCC
>DASPGK010000379.1:0-2873 GCA_035620655.1 Candidatus Krumholzibacteriia bacterium | reverse complement strand
TGCCTGCGATCACGATTGCATGCACGGCGCTGTGCGTGGGCGTGTTCGTTCTGCACAAGTTCTTCGCCGGTTCGGTCGCGCTGGAGTTTCGCAACTACATCTACTTCCCGGGCTACTCGAACTTGGGCCCCGCGCTCGCGGCCGCCTTCCTCCACTTCGACTACCTGCACATCGTCACCAACCTCGTCTACTTGGTGCTGTTTGGGCGCTACCTCGAGGATCGGCTGGGTCCGGCCGGCTTCGCGCTCGTGTTCCTGGGCGCGGCCGTGGTCGGGAACGTGCTGCAGGGCTGGTACAACCTACACGTGCTCGAAACCAATGCCGGCATCATCGGCGCTTCGGGCGGCGTCTCCGGGGTGTTGGGCGCGTTCCTCGTGCGCTTGCGGCACCATCGCGTCAAGATCGCGTACTGGGTGTTCGCGCCGCTGCTGGCCACCAACAAAGCGGGCAAATCGGAGCTGCACGCGGTCGCGGCCATCGGACTGTGGATCCTGATTCAGCTCGTGCGCGGGCTGGTCCAGCTCGAAGGCGCGTCGGTGAACGTCGCCTACGTGACGCACATCGCGGGCTTCGGCTTTGGCGTGTTCGTGGCCATCGCATCCGGCGGGTGGGCCAAGGGGCGGGTCGACGGGCACTTGCTCAAGGCGCGTCGATGCCTGCGTCGCGGGGACTTCTGGGGTGCCAACGACGAACTCGAGCACTACGCGGCCGCCCGTCCCAGCGACGGCGAGGCGCACGCGCTCCTGGCGCGCGTGCGCGCCCAGTGCGGCGACCGCGCCGGCGCCCGCGCGAGCTACGCGAGTGCGTGTGAGAATCTCCTCGCGGCGGGCCGGCGCGGGGAAGCGGAGCGCATCTATCAGGAGGCCTCGCGCTCGCTGCCCGAGTTCGTGCTGGAACCGGAGCGGCAGCTCGACTTGTGCTTCGGACTCGAGCGAAATCTCAAGCCCGACGTCGCAATTCGCGCGTACGAGGGCTTCGTCCAGGTCCATCCGAACCACCCCGAGGCGGCCTTTGCGCTCCTGCGCGCTGCCAATCTGCACGCCAAGCGCGGGGACCTGTCCCGGGCGCTCCACTGCTACGAGATCATCCCCGCCGAGTACCCCGACGACCCCTGGGCGGAGTTCGCTGCCGAGCACGCCCGCCGTCTGACGCTGGCCACCCAAGGCTAGCCGCTGGCCGCCCGTACGCCCAAGTCGGTAATAATCTTGCCATTGCATCGGTCCCGGTGGTAGCCTGCGCGCGGCCGCGCCCCCCGCGGCGGGCGGAAAAACGGAGGTGTGGGGTATGGGTGGAAGGGGTCGAATTGGGATTCCGTCGAGCGACCGACCGCGTGAGCGGCTGTATACGCGCGGCGCGGCCGAGCTTTCTCTGCAAGAACTTCTTGCGATCGTCGTCGGGGGAGGCTCGCGCGGGTCGAGTGCCTTGGTACTGGCGCTAGGATTGCTTCGGGAATTCGGGGATCTGGTGGTGATGGGCCGCTCCGGCGTCGACGAGATGCGCCGGGTACCCGGAATCGGGTTCGCCCGGGCGTGTCAACTGGCGGCCGCCTTCGAGCTGGGCAAGCGCTTCGCCAAGGAATCGCGTTCGGCCGGGACCTCCGTGCGCGCGCCGCGGGACATCGCACGCATGTTCATGGACGAAATGAAGGATTATGATCGCGAGCATTTCAAGGCGGCGTTCCTGAACACGAAGAATCAGGTCATCAAGGTCGTGACGGTGTCGATCGGATCGCTCAACGCATCCATCGTCCACCCGCGCGAGATCTTGAAGCCCGCGATCGCCGCGAGTGCCGCATCCATCGTTTTGGTTCACAATCACCCGACGGGCGATCCGACGCCGAGCCGCGAGGACGTCGAGTTCACCCGTCGCTTCGCAAAGTGCGGAGAGTTGATCGGTATCGAGTTGCTCGACCACATCGTCATCGGCGCGGATCGGTTCCAGAGTCTGAAGGAAGCGGGCCACTTCTAGTCGTCACGCCCGGGAGTTTACGGAATGTCGCTGTTTTCCAAGCTGTCGAATTACCTCACGAACGACGTCGCCATCGACCTCGGAACCGCGAACACCCTGGTGTTCGTCAAGGGCAACGGCATCGTGTTGAACGAGCCGTCCGTGGTCGCCGTCGACCAGCGTACCAAGAAGGTGTACGCGGTCGGCCTCGAGGCCAAGACCATGCTCGGCAAGACGCCCGAGTACATCAATGCCATCCGGCCCATGAAGGACGGCGTCATCGCCGACTTCGAGATCACCGAGATGATGCTGCGCGAGTTCATTCGGAAATCGCAGAAGAAGAAACATTTCATTCGCCCGCGCATCGTCATCGCGGTGCCGTCCGGCATCACCGAGGTGGAGAAGCGCGCGGTGCGCGACTCCGCCGAGCACGCGGGCGCGCGCGAGGTGTTCCTGATCGCCGAACCGATCGCGGCCGCCATCGGCGTGGGCCTCCCGGTCGACAAGCCCTCCGGCAACATGATCATCGACATCGGCGGCGGCACGACGGAGATCGCGGTCATCGCGCTGGACGGCATTGTGGCCGACAGCTCGATTCGTGTCGCGGGAGACGAGCTGGACGAAGCCATCGTCAACTACGTCAAGCGCACGTACAACATGCTGATCGGCGAGCAGACCGCCGAGCAGATCAAGATGAAGATCGGGTGCGCGGTCAAGATGGACAAGCCCTACGAGATGGAGATCAAGGGGCGCGATCTCGTCGCCGGCATCCCCAAGAACCTGCGCTTGACCAGCGAGGAGATCCGCGAGGCCATCAGCGAGCCGATCTCGCAGATCGTGGAGGCCTTGAAAAACGCGCTCGAGCAGACCCCGCCCGAGTTGGCCGCCGACATCGTGGATCGCGGCATCGTCATGACCGGCGGGGG
>DASPGK010000378.1:0-5947 GCA_035620655.1 Candidatus Krumholzibacteriia bacterium | reverse complement strand
GCGCGTACGCGTCGAAGGCACGTTGTCGCTGCGAGGCAGCACGCCCGTTACCACCAGCGTGCTCGAGATCGACAGCACCGAAGCGATCCCGCTCGACTCCAAGAAGCCCGGGCTCCTCACACAACTCAAGGGGTTGTCGGGAATGCGCTGCGCGATCGAGGGCGAGGTGCTCCCGTTCGTCGATCGCAACCTTCCCCGCTTGTCCGCGACGCGCTACGAGCTGCTCCCGCTGCCCGACGGTCGCGTGCCCATCATCGGCATCGCGTCGCTCGAAGACGGCCAGTGCGTCGTCACGACCGACGACGGGAAGCGCTACTGGATCCACGGCGAGTTGGTCGGCGTCTTGAACGAGTACGCGGGAGCGCGCGTGTGGGTCGCCGGCGACGTGTTCGATTCCGACGCCAAGGCGCGGCCCAAGAAGTCCACGCCGTTGACAGCGACCGGCTACGGCGTCGTCGACGAGGCGCCCGCGCGCTGACCAGGCCCGCTGTCGAATCGTCGACAGCGCATTTGCCCTCCAAGAATCTCCGCAAGCGTCGTCGCGGTCGCGTGCTACCGACGCGACGCGCGAACGCGTGACGGGTATGGATGCGCGCCGGGCGCCGGGGCGGCGGCAACGCCGCGGCGATGAAAGTCCCTCGCGCACGCGAAGTTGGCCTCGCGACGAAACCCGTGGCACCGGGCTTGCCGTCTCCGGCCCGCGTGAAATCGCCCCACCCGTGCTTCGACCCGCCCATCGTGGGTTCTTCGGCCGCGGCCCAGTGCCTGCGCGACCTCGTGCTCACCCTCGCCGACTCCAGCGTCAGCGTCCTCATCACCGGCGATAGCGGAGTGGGCAAAGAAGTCCTCGCGCGCAATCTCCATCGCTTCAGCCCGCGCGCGCACGCCGCCTTCGTGTCGGTCAACTGCGCCGCACTCGCGCCCGGCATCCTCGAGAGCGAGCTCTTCGGCCACGATCGCGGCGCGTTCACGGGTGCCGTGCGCGCGCACGCCGGCCTCTTCGAGCAGGCGAGCGGCGGGACGCTGTTCCTGGACGAGATCGGCGAGATCCCTCCCTATATCCAGGCCAAACTCCTGCGCGTCTTGCAGGAAGGGGAAGTGCGCCGCATGGGAGAGGGGGGCGTTCGGCGCGTGGACGTCCGGTTGCTCAGCGCCACCAACGCCAACCTCGCCCACATGGTCGGCGACGGCTCGTTTCGAAAAGACTTGTTCTATCGCATCAACGTCGTGGAGGCGCGCGTACCGTCGCTGCGCGAGCGGCGCGAAGACGTGGTCGATTTGGTGGCGCACTTCTTCGAGCGACGCGGGCTCGCTCGCCCCGGCGTACCCGCGGAGACGGCGCGCATTCTTTCGAGCTATCCGTGGCCCGGCAACGTGCGCGAGCTCGAGAACGAAGTCGAGCGCATCGCGGCGCTCCACGGTACCCCCGCGCGCCTGGGGCCCGAGATGCTCTCGGAGCGCGTTCTGTGCGCGGCCGCGGCCGCGACCCTGGACGTCGCCGTGCTGCACGAGGCCCCGCTCGCGAGCGCGGTCGGCCACCTGGAGGAAAGCCTCCTCAAGAAGACGCTCGCGCAGACCAACTGGAACAAGTCGCACGCGGCGCGCCGGCTGGGCCTTTCGCGCCAGGGGCTCCTGAAGAAGATCAAGCGCTACGGGATCGAGCGGGGAGCGGAGTTCGATAAGGAGAACAGGGCGTGACAAGTGCGAGCCCCCTGCGTTACCATGCCCGCGATGGCCGACAAGACCCGCATCGCGATCGTGGGCGCCGGGCACGTCGCCCAGGTCGCCCACATTCCCGCCTATCGCGCCAACCCCGACGTCGAGTTGGTGGCCGTCGTCGACGAAGACCCCGTAAAGGCACGCCGCATCAAAGAACAGGCCGGCTTCAAGGTCTGGTACGAAGACTTCTCCGAGATGCTGAAGAAGGCGGACGTGGACGCCGTCGACATCTGCACGCCCAACTACCTCCACGCTCCCATGACCATCGCGGCGCTGCGTTCGGGGCGCGACGTCATGTGCGAGAAGCCGCTGGCACGCAACGCCGCCGAAGCGCAGCGCATGGTCGACACCGCCGAGGAGCACGGACGCATCCTCATGGTGGCGATGAACAAACGCTTCCGCGAGGACGCCCAGGTGCTGCAGAAGTTCATCACCGGCAACGAGCTGGGCGACATCCACGTCATCAAGGCGGGCTGGCTGCGCCGCGCCACCGATTGGAAGGATCGCGCGTGGTTCACCGAGCGCGGTAAAGCGGGTGGCGGCGCGTTGCTCGACCTGGGGACGCCGCTGGTCGACCTGGCCATCTGGATCTCCGGGCTCAAGAAGATCACCGGCGTGTCGTGCAGCGTGTTCGGCAAGAAGGGCCGCGACGGGGTCGAAGACTCGGGGTGCGCGCTGGTCCGCTTCGCGGGCGGGGCCTGCCTCATGTTGGAAGTGAACTGGAATTTGCGCGACCCGCGCGACGTGGTGTATCTGCAAGTGTACGGGAGCAAAGGGGCGGGAATACTGACGCCCCTGCAGGTACACAAGTCGATCCAGGGCGTATTGGTCAACGTGACACCCGCGCTCGGCAAGCAGAAGAATTTCTACAAAGAGAGCTATCAAGCCGAGATCGACCACTTCATCCAGTGCGTTCGTAAGCAGCGCGCGCCGGTGGTAACGGGCAAGGACGCCGTCGCCGTCCTGCGTATCGTCGACGCCATGTACGAGTCGGCGTCGTCGGGCCACGAAGTCGACCTGGCCGGATGAGCGCGACGCGCGACTCCGAGATGCGTCTCACCCCGCGATGAAACTCCTGCCGGGCAGGGTCCTGCCCCCGCTTCCCCTCGTGCTCCCAGCGCTGCTGTCCGGCGTGCTGCTGACGCTGTGTTTTCCGGTGGCGTCGCTGGGGCCGGTGTCCTTTCTCGCGCTCACGCCGGTGTTCGCCGCCGTGCTCCGCCACCGGCCGGGGCGCAAAGACGCGTTTCGCGCCGGCTTCCTCACGGGCTCGGCGTGCTTCGTGTCGATGCTGTGGTGGATCGTGAAACTGGTGCCGACCGCCGGCGTCACTATCCCCTGGCTCATGACTCCCGCACTCATCGTACTGGTGCTTTACCTCTCGGTGTACCCCGCGTTTCACCTGCTGGTGGTTGCGGCGGTCTCGCGCTGGCGATTGATCCCGTTCGTGCTGTCCGCCCCCGCGACCTGGGCGCTCATGGAGATCGCGCGCTCGCGCGGCGAGCTGGCGTTCCCCTGGGGCCTGATCGGCTACTCGCTCTCGGACCACCCCGCGCTCCTGCAGACCGCCGACGTGTGGGGCGTGTTCGGCTTGTCGTTCGTCGTGGTACTGGTCAACGCTCTCCTGGCGGGGTCGGCGACGGCGCGCGGGCCGCGCGCCAAGGCGTGGTGCGGCCTCTTCGCGGGATTGATCGCGGGGTCGACGTGGTTGTACGGATCCGCGCGCGTCGAGCGCGAGCGCGCACTCGACGAGCCGACGCTGCGCGTCGCGCTCGCGCAGCCCAACGTGGACTTGGCGCTCAAGTGGAAGCCGGAGTTCAAGGACTCCACCTTCGCGCTGATCGAGAAGCAAGCCGCGCAAGCGCGCGACAGCGGTGCGGTGTTGGTGATTTTTCCCGAGACGGCGGCGCCGGTTTACATCGAGAACAGCCCCGTCAACAAGATGCGCCTAATCGAACTCGCCCGCGGGCTGGGGATCCCCTTTTACATCGGCTTCTTGGACCATCGCTTCGACGGTCCCGACAAAACGCTCAACATCTACAATTCGTCGGGTTTGTTTCTCCCCGACGGGTCGCTCGAGAAGTACGACAAGCGCCACCTCCTGCCGTTCGGCGAAGCGCTTCCGCTCGCCACGCGCTACCGGTGGATTCGCAAGATCGAATTCGGCCAGGCCAATTTCGAGCCCGGCCCGGTGCGCTCGCCGCTCACGGGCGACGGCGTCACTTTCACGCCGTTGATCTGCTTCGAGTCGGTGTTCCCGGACCTGTGCCGCGACGGCGTGCGCGAGGGCTCCGAGCTCTTCGTCAACATCACCAACGACGGTTGGTTCGGGGACACACCGGGTCCGTACCAGCACGCACAGATGGCGATCGTGCGCGCGGTGGAGTTCCGGCGCTGGCTGGTTCGAAGCGCCAACAGCGGCGTCTCGATGGTGGTGGCGCCGACCGGGGAGGTGGTGTCGTCGATCGGCCTTTATAAGGAGGACATCCTGATGGCCGACGTCGCGCTGCGCTCGGGAGCGACCTTCTATGCGCGCCACGGCGAGGCGCCCCTGGTATGGATGTCCCTCGTTCTAGTGGGCGTGGCCGCGTGGCTCTCGCGCCGCGCGTCGATGGCGTGAGCGCGTCCCGCCCGCTTCCCACGTATTCCCCAGCGCTCCCTTGTGCCCGGTCTCCGGCCGCGTTATGATAGGTCGCGATGGAACTCCTTCTCTTGAAATCGAAGATACATCAAGCCACCGTCACCGGCATCGACATGCACTACGAGGGTAGCATTGTCATCGACGCCGCCCTCATGGAGGAAGTCGGGCTCACGCGGTGGGAGAAAGTGCTCGTCGCCAACATGAACACGGGCGATCGTTTCGAGACGTACGCGATCCCCGCTCCGGCCCGTTCCGGACGCATCGAGTTGAACGGGGCGACGGCGCGCCTGGGCCACATCGGCGACCGCGTGATCATCTTCTCCTTCGCCACCTACACCGAAGCGGAGGCGAGGACGCACGCGCCCAAGATCGTCCAGCTCGACGACGAGAATCGCGTGATCCGCCGTTCCTTCGTCGCTTAGCGATCCCATCGTTCGATCGTCGGTCGTTTCCGCCGACTCGTTCGCGCATCGTTTCATGACGCAGAAGCTGTATCTCGAAGAGCCCTACCAGACGGCGTTCGAGGCCACCGTGGTCTCGTCCCGCGCGCTCGACGCGGGAACCCGCGAGGTCGTCCTCGACCGCACTCTGTTCTACCCGGAATCGGGCGGGCAGTTGGCCGACGCGGGCGTGCTCGGTGAGGCGCGCGTCACCGGCGTGCGCGAAGGCGACGCGGACGCGGTCGTGCACGTCGTGGCGGGCGACGTCCCCGCGGCGGGCGAGGTGGCGGGTACCATCGACTGGGCGCGCCGTTTCGACCACATGCAGCAGCACACCGGGCAGCACGTTCTATCGCGGGCGTTCATCGAGACCGGGGGCTTGCCGACGGTTTCGTTCCACATGGGCGAGGAAACCTGCACCATCGACCTCGAGGGCTCCGGGTTCGACGACGCGGCCGCGCGGCGCGCGGAGGACCTCGCCAATCGTATCGTCGCCGAGAACCGCCCCATCGCGGTGAGCCTGGTTCCGCTCGCCGAGCTGGACCAGCTCGGGCTGCGCCGCAAGGTGCCGGAAGGCGTGACCATCGCGCGCATCGTCTCGGTGGCCGACTTCGACGCGATTCCGTGCTGCGGAACGCACGTTCGTTCGACCGGCGAACTGGCGCTGGTCAAAGTCTTGCGCGCGGAGCGCGTGAAGAATCTCAGTCGCGTGCACTTCAAGGTGGGCGCACGCGCTCTCGACGATTATCGGGAGAAGCACGGCATCGTGCAGGCGCTCGCCAACCGGCTCACGACCTCGGCCGGCGATGTGCTGCACAAAGTCGAGCGCATGACCGAAGAGTCGCAAGTGGCGAGCAAGCGCGCGAAGCAGCTGGTCCAGCGTCTGGCCGAGGCGCACAAGCCCGCGCTGTTGCAGCGCGCGGTCGCCGCCGGCGCGCACCGCGTGGTGGTATACCGGGACGCGGACGCGGCGCTGGTGCGGGCGCTCGGCACCGAGCTGCAATCGGAGTCGGGGACGGTGGCGCTGCTCGGCGCCGACGACGGCACGGTGGTGTGCGTCACCGCGCGCGACGTCACCCTGGACCTCGCGGGCGCGGCGTCCGCGATGGCGCGCGAATTGGGCGGCTCGGGTGGCGGCAAGGGCGGCTTC
>DASPGK010000377.1:0-3355 GCA_035620655.1 Candidatus Krumholzibacteriia bacterium | reverse complement strand
AGACGATTCCGGAAAAGGACGCGATGGACCACGACGGGGGTTACGCGACGCGCCTGCCGCGCACGCTGCTCTCGCTCGGTCGCCAGCTGCTTCCGCTGATTCCGTTTCTCGCACTGGTGGGAATGGTGCGCAAGCCGAACTTCGTGCTGGCCATGCTGGCGCCGCTCCCGCTGCTGCCGCTGTTCATGCTCGAGCGCGACCAGACGCGCTGGGCGCTGTTGACACCCTATTTGCCGCCCTTGATCTTCTACGCGATGGTAGCGCTGGACGCGGTACGACGACCGCGCGCGCGCGTCATAGCGACCTGGGCGGTCGTCGTGTCCGCCGGCGTGTGCTTCTGGATCAACCGATCGTTGCTCCAGCGCGGGCCCGAGAGCGATTTCGACACCGCGCGCGCGGTCGGGCGCCGATTGGCGTCGAGTGTGGCGCCCGGCGACATGATGGCCGACCGCAAGCCCTATCTCGCGCTCTACTCGGGCGCCCGCTACGTCGAGATTCCAGTCGCACCCTACGACGACACCGTCGGCCATCTCGCGAAGGCGGGAGTGAGGTACCTCTCGCTCCATCCGAAGAGCGTCGCCCTGCGACCGGCGCTGCTGCCGCTGGTGTTCGACGCGTCGGCCGTGCGCGGCGAGATCCGCTATCGCCAGGTATTGGTGGAGCCGACGGGTGAGATGGTCTTGGAACGCGCACGCGCGGACGATCCGCTCTCGCAGCGTCCCCTGACCCAGGGGGAGTCCGTCGACTTCGCACCCGCGTGGTCGCCCGACGGGAGCCGGGTCGCGTTTCGCCGCGTCGCGCCGGACGGAACCGGGGCCATCTGGCTGGTCGACGCGTCGGGGGCGAACGCGCGCGAGCTCGCGCGCACCAGCGTGGAGCGCGACCGGCTGGCATGGTCGCCGGACGGACATCGTATCGCCTATGCGTCCATGACCGATCGCCAGCTCGATCTCTTCGCGGTGGACGTCGCGACCGGTCGCGTGACCGCGCTGTTCGAGTCGAGCGACTTCGAGTGGAGTCCGTCCTGGAACCGCGCGTCGGGGGCGCTCGTTTTCTGCGGCGATCCCGGCGGATCGCCGTCGGTGTACATGCTCGAAGCGAACCGCACGGCGGTGCGTTTGTCGGAGAGCGAACCCACGGACCTGGCCAGCGTGTCGCCCTCGGGCCGGTTCGTGACATGGGTCGACCTCGAAGGACGCCTGGTCGTCTTCGAGGTGAATGCGCGCACGAGGCGCGTCGTCGACGAGCCGAAGCAGATCCTGTCGGCCGCGTCGTGGAGCCCCGACGAGCGCTACGTCGTGGTCGAAGCGTACGACTGGGGATCGTCCAACCTGTACATCATCGACGTCCACGCGCGTCGCGCGATGATGCTCACCAAGGCGATCACGGGCGAAGGCATGCCGAGCTGGAGCCCCAAGGGCGACGAGATCGTGTGCCTGTTCGACCGCGACGGCGCCGTGGGCCTGTCGGTGGTCGGCAACTTCTCGGAGTACGTGCGTCTCTTTGCGCAAGGGGACGACGTCGATGTGTTCGATCGTCCCCAGGAGACGCGCGTGGCACCGCGCGAACAACTGCGCCGCGTGCGCGCCGAGACGCGACGACCGTGACCCCGCGCGCCGCGTTGCCGTCCGATCGCGCGATGCGCGTGGCACTGGCCGTCCTCGCGTTCATGGTTCGGCTCCCGCTCCTGGCCAACGCCGACTTCGTCTCGTACGACGGCACCTACTACATCAATCAGGCCCAGGCCCTGCTCGGCGGGTCGCTCGCCGGGGGCGCGTTTCCCATCGGGTATCCGCTGCTGATCGCGCCGGTACTGGCGATCGTGCGCGACGGGGTGGTGGCGGGAGCGTGGGTCTCGCTGCTGGCGTCGATCGGGTCCGTCCTCGTCTTCGAAGCGCTGTGTCGCCGGTACGTGCGGCGGCCGCTGGCGCTCCTCGCGGCGGTCGTGTTCGCGATCACGCCGTTGTTCATGCGCGCGTCCGTCCTGACGCTCTCCGAATCGGCGTACACGTTCTGGGTGCTTCTCTCTCTGCTCCAGTTCGAGAAACGACCGTGGGGTTCCGGTTTGGCGATCGGGATGGCGGCGGCGACGCGGCCCGAGGCGCTCGCGGTAGCGGGCGGGCTGGGCATGGTGGCCGCGTTACGGTTCCTGTTCCGGCGCCCGGGCTCCGGCCCGCGCGCGCTGGCCGCGTTCCTGCTCGGCTTCGGGGTCGTGTACGGCGCGAGCGTGGCGGCGATGTCGGTCGCGCACGGTCGCGTCACGCTGCTCTCTCGCGCCGGTGCGTACCGGTCGGTGGCGATGCCGTGGCAGCTGCGGGAGACTTCGCTCGACTACGAAGGCCGCGAGCGCGTCGAGTCCGCGTTCGAGCGCGATCGCCCCGCGTTCGATCGCCGTGCCTCCTACGGCGAGGTGATGGGCGAAGAGATCGCAGGGCTGTCCCGGCAGTTGATGTACCTCGTGCCCGCGCTCGGGATCGTCGGTGTGGTGGCGCACCGGGGCTTCGTCGCCGTCGCGCTGGTCCCGCTCCTGTTCATTCCGTTCTTCACCGAGGCGCGCGGACAGGTACGCTGGCTGGTGCCGTACCTCGCGCCCCTCATTCTATATGCCTTTCGCGTGGTGGACGCGGCGAGAACGTCGCGAGCACGGTTCGCAACCGCGGCGCTCTTGGCGGCGCTGTCACTGGCGTCGCTATGGATCAACCGCTCCGTCTTCGCGACCGGGGTCGAGTCCGAGTACGAGAGTACGCGCGGCGTCGCGCGACGCTTCGCGGGCCGAATCGAACCCGGCGACGCCATCGCGGATCGCAAGCCTTACTTCGCGTTCTATGCGGGCGCGCGCTACGTCGAGATCCCGGCCGCGCCGTACGACGACACTGTCGCGTACCTGGCGAACGAGGGCGTGCGCTACCTCGCCCTGCACGCAAAGTCCGTCGATCGATTGCGCCCCGCGCTGCGGCCGCTCGTGTTCGACGCCGCCGCGGTGCGCGGCGAGCTGCGCTACCGCCAGATCGTGCAGGAGCCGACCGGCGAGCTGATCTACGAGCGAACCGGTACCACCGACTCGCTGTCGTTTCGCCGGCTGACGCGGCCCGAGATCGGCGACCTCACGCCGGCGTGGTCGCCGGACGGGCGCCGCATCGCGCTGCGCCGCTTTCTCCCCGACGGCGGCGCGGCCCTCGTCCTCGTCGATCGCGATGGGGGCAACGAGCGCGAGCTGGCACGGACGTCACGCGAGCGCGACCCGATCGCGTGGTCGCCGGATGGAGCGCGCATCGTGTACACGACCCTGGCCGGCGGCCACTTCGACGTCGTCTCGCTGGACGTGCGCTCGGGCGCGACCGCGCGCATCGCCGGC
>DASPGK010000376.1:0-7287 GCA_035620655.1 Candidatus Krumholzibacteriia bacterium | reverse complement strand
GACACGTACGGATACCCTTCGAGGCCCGCCGTGCTCGCCATGTTGACGACGCGCCCCTCGCCCTGCGCGCGCATCAGCGGCAGGACCGCGCGCAGGCAGAATACCGCACCCATCAGGTTGGCGTCGAGCATGGCCCGCCAGGCCGCGTCGTCGGTCTCGAGGAACGCGCTCGAAAACGCCGCGCCCGCGTTGTTGACGAGGACAAACGGAGCGCCTTGCATCGCACACGCGTCACGAACAATGCGCGCCACCAAGCCGGCATCGGTGACGTCGGCGACGCGCGCCAGCGGCCTTCCCGGGGTGGTCGACTCGAGCTCGCGCCGCAAGGCGTTCAGCGGCTCGATGCGGCGTCCGATGAGGGTCGTGTGGGCGCCCAGGCCCGCGAGCGCGCGCGCAATCGCGGCGCCGATGCCGCTGCCGGCACCGGTGACGATCGCATGGCGATCGCGCAGCACGGCGGTGTCTCGCGTGTCTTCCATTAGATCGGCCCCGCCGGCGACTGCCGCGCCCGCTGCATCAGGGTTTCGATTTGCTTGCGGCCCGAGAGGTACTGGACCGGCCAGCGTACGCCTTGGTAGCCGAGCTGGGCGGCCGCGCGCAGCGTCCAGTAGGGATCCCACAGGTGGGGCCGCGCGAGCAAGCACAGATCCGCGCGCCCCGCCGCCACGATGCTGTTCACGTGGTCGGGTTCGTAGATGTTGCCCACCGCAAGGGTCGCGATGCCCAGCTCCAGTCGGATGCGCTCGGCGAAGGGGACCTGAAACATGCGCCCGTAGACCGGCTTCTGCTCCGGCGTCACCTGTCCCGAAGACACGTCGATGAAATCGGCGCCCGCGGCGCGAAACGCGCGCGCGATCTTAACCGAGTCCGCGATCGCAATGCCGCCTTCGACCCAGTCGGTGGCGGACACGCGCACGCCGCAGGGCCGCTCTTTCGGCCAGGCCGCGCGCATCGCCTCGAACACTTCGATCGGATAGCGCAGGCGGTTCGCGAGCGAGCCGCCGTAGGCGTCCCGACGCACGTTGGTGACGGGCGAGATGAAACTCGACAGCAAATAGCCGTGCGCGCAGTGCAACTCGAGCGCGTCGAAGCCCGCGTCGATGCCGCGGCGCGTCGCGAGGACGAACTCATCGCGCACGCGCTCCATATCGGCGCGTGACATCTCGATGGGTTGCTGGCTCTGTGGTCCCCACGGGAGCGGAGAGGGTGCCAAGACCGGCCAGTTGCCCGCGTCCAGCACGGCGTCGTCCCGTCCGTCGGCCAGCCACGGCTCTTTCGTAGACCCCTTGCGGCCGGAGTGACCCAGCTGCAGCGCGAACTTGGCGTCGCTGTTCGCGTGCACGAAATCGACGATGCGCTTCCACGCGATCGCGTGTGCGTCGGTCCATAGGCCCGCGCACCCCGGGGTGATGCGCGCGTCCGGCGACGGGCACGTCATCTCGGTGAACAAGAGTCCCGCGCCCCCCAGCGCGCGTTCGCCGAAGTGGACGAAGTGGAAGTCGGTCACCACACCGTCGACCGCGCTGTACATGGCCATGGGCGAGCACGCGACGCGGTTGGCGAGCGTCATCTCGCGCAGGCGCAGGGGCAGGAACATGGGCGGCACCGAGTCCGCGCGCGCGCCGCCGGTGGCGCGCGCACACAACCAGCGCTCGAATGACTCCAGGTACTTCGGATCGCGTGCGCGCAGGCTCTCGTGGCTCACCCGCTGGCTTCGCGTTACCAGGCTATAGTTGAATTGCTCCGGCTCCAAATTGGCCTTGAGGGCCACGTGTTCGAACCACTCCGTGCTGTTGCGGGCCGCGTTCTGCAGCCGCAGCACCTCGACGCGACGCTCGCGCTCGTACGCGGTCAGCCGCGCGTCGAGTTCGCCGCCCTCGTGGAGGTGTTCGGCGAGCGAGATCGCACTCTCCATCGCGAGTTTGGTTCCCGACCCCACCGAGAAGTGGGCGGTCGCGGCCGCGTCCCCCAGGAGCACGAGGTTGCCCGTATGCCACGACTCGCAACTAACGCGCGGGAAGTTCAGCCATACCGCGGATCCGCGCAGGTGCTCGGCATTCGATACCAGGCGGTGCTGGCCCAGGTGCCGCGCGAACAGCCGCTCGCAGAACGCGACGGTTTCTTCTTTGGACGCGCGGTCGAGACCATCGGCGCGCCACGTCTCCTCCGGGCACTCGACAATAAACGTGCTCCACCCCCCGCCGAAGGGATAGCAGTGCGCCTGGTACCAGCCGGCAGGGCGCTCTTCGAAATAGAAGGTGAACGCGTCGAAGGGTTTCTGGGTGCCGAGCCATACGTAGCGGCAGCGGCGAACGTCGATGTCGGGGCGAAAGCGGTCAGCGTGGCGCTTGCGAATGGCACTGTTGGCGCCGTCGGCGGCGACCACGAGGTCGACGCCCGTGAGGGCGCCCTCGTCGGCGATCTCGGACTCGAAACGAAGGCCGACGCCCAATTCCTCCGCCCGCGACGACAGAATATCGAGTAGGGCCTGGCGCGAGATGCCGCAGAAGCCGTGGCCCCCGCTTCGAAGCACGCTCCCCCGGTAGTGGACGTCGATGTCGTCCCAGTGGACGAAGCGGTCGGCGATGCGGGCGTAGGTGGCGGGATCGGCGGCACGCAAGCGGTCCAGGGTGCCGTCCGAGAAGACGACTCCCCAGCCGAAGGTGCTGCCCCGGCGGTTCCGTTCGACCACGGTGACGCGGTGGGCGGGATCGCGGAGCTTCATTTGGATGGCGAAGTAGAGCCCGGCCGGGCCCCCGCCCACGACGTCGATAATCATGACCGGCGTCACTATACGACAAACATCGCCTTTAACCGAGCCTTTACACGGGCCCCAGAAAGGGAGTATACTATCGCCAATTCAAAGGTATGCGACCCGGCCCGCGGCCGTGGTCGGTGCCAGTGTGGGTGTCGTGGAGTTCGCGGGAGCCCCCGCACGCTGAGCGCATGTGATGGCTCATTCGTTCTTCGATTTGAAGGGCAGGTCGAAGGACAAACCGCGGGTAACCTATCACGAATCCCAATACGCGGAACGCAGCCTCCGCGACCTGTGGGAGTTTTTGGAGGCCAAATGTGTAAGCGCTATCTATTCGTGGCCGCGAGCCTCGTGCTCATGGCCGCGCCTGTTCTGTCCCACGCCAACGCGCGCTTGATCAGCGTCGTGCCCGTTGGCACCGGGTGCGTTTCCGGCCCGACCGGCCCCGCCGTGCAGGCGTGGGACGTCGAGCCCGGTGAGACGTATACGCTGACCATCAGCCACGCGGTCGAGTGTGCCAACGGCGGGACCGACGCCACCATGAATGTCCGAGTGAACAGCACGACGCATGGGAACACGGACATCGTCGCGACCAACGTGGGCGTGGGCATCTACGAGTTCACCTACACGATGCCGACCGACGCCGTGTGCACGTTCCCGATTTTCTACTGCACCACGCCGGGGGCCGGCAATTCGGGGATGTTCGTCATCCGCAACGATGGCGGGATGTTCCAGGCGCACCTGCGCGCGGCTTCGTTCGGTCCGGGGTGCACCAACCCGACCAAGCTCGAGGGTCCGGAGTGCATGACGGTTCCGACCGACAACAAGACCTGGGGCCAGATCAAGGTTCTCTATCGGTAGCCCGGACGGTAATTACCGACCGAGTTCCCGATATCCAAAGAACGGGCCCCCGTGCGTCGGCGCGGGGGCCCGACTTTCTTACCCACCGCCATCACTCCTCTCCCGGGCGAATAGCGCGTGCCGATTCGGCCGAACGTGTGCTAGACTACGCTCAAGCAAGGGCCCTTTTACGTGAACATGACAGCCAGGCGGGCCTCGGCGTCGGAGGCGGCGTTTTGCGGGAGAACCTCCACACCGCGAAGTGCAATTAAACCTTCCATGGAGGAATCAGATGTCCAAACGATATCGGATGGGGTTCGTCGTGGCGGCGATGGCGGCCGTGTTGGCGTTGCCCGCGTTGGCGGCGGTCGATGAGCCCAGCATCGGCGTGGGCGCGTCCGGCCACGCGAAACAGGCCATTACCATCACGGCCGGTCCGAGCGGCCTCCCCAATGGCTTCGCCATTTGGTGGATGGATCGCAGCACGTTTCTCTCCAACGGCGGCGCGTGGCCGACCGAGGAGACCCTGGGGATGGGTGCCGCCGAGTTCACGGGGGCGCCCACGCTGAACACCTTCGGCGGGCAGTTCACGACCTTCAAGCTCGCCCCCAATCAGTCGATCGTCGTCGAGATCGGGGATCTGTTCCAGGAGACGGGTGTCGCGGGTACGACGGACGAGCTCGTGTACGGCGAGCAGTATTACTTCACCGCGTTCGGCCTCGACGAGAATGGAAACGCGGCCAGTGACTTGAGCGTCACGGTCAGCGGTACCACCACCGCGAGCACCAACTGCACGTACACGCAGGGCTACTGGAAGAACCACGAAGCGCTGTGGCCGGTGACCAACCTCACCTTGGGCTCGGTCAACTACACGGCGGCGCAGCTCGACGCCATCTTGGAAGAACCGGTCGCGGGCAACGGACTGGTTAGCCTCGCGCACCAGTTGATCGCCGCCAAGCTCAACGTCGCCAACGGCGCGGATCCGACGGCCGCGTCCGCGGCCATCGCTGCCGCCGACGCGCTCATCGGTGGCCTGGTCGTGCCGCCAATCGGGGCGGGATACCTGCACCCGAGTGTCACGAGCAGCCTCACGCAGACCCTGGACGACTATAACAACGGTCTCATCGGCCCGGGACACTGCGGCAACGTGCCCGCCGAAGAGACCACCTGGGGTGGGGTCAAAGCGCTTTATCGGTAGTCGTTGGCCCGTCAGGGGTCCGGTAGTACACGAAGAGCCCGTCGCGTCGAGCGACGGGCTCTTCTCGTTTGCGCGGGCCGAGGCGGTTCGAGAGTTGGAGGCGGCACCCGGATTCGAACCGGGGAGTAACGGTTTTGCAGACCGTCGCCTTACCACTTGGCTATGCCGCCACCCGGGACCAGCGTGAACGGACGACGATTGTCCGCTACGAACGCAATTGGGGATTAGAAAAGAATGGAGCGGGAAACGGGGTTCGAACCCGCGACCCCAACCTTGGCAAGGTTGTGCTCTACCACTGAGCTATTCCCGCTCTCGAGTCGTTTGGCGACACCCATTATACCCGTGCGAGGACACTTGTCAACCGCCGCTCCGGACCGCCCTTACGGACGTTGGGCGGCGCGTACCTTCGACGGGACGATCCAGGCGTCCGCATAGTGGCGCCGGACCGCGGCCAAGGCCTGGTCGGCCTGGGCGCGCGCCGCGTAGTCCCCCACGCGTACCTTGTAGACGCCCCCGTCCAACTCGACGTAGCTCGCGAGCCCCAGCCGCTCCTGCGCTCCGCGTGCCGCGTTCTCCGCGATCTCGCGGTCGGCGGACGCGAACACCTGGACGCGGAAACCGTCGACCAGCGTGTCGGTGGGCTCGGGAGCGCGCGCCGCCGTGTCGGGTGGCGCCTCCGCGTCGCTGGACTCGATGGCCGTCTCCGTGATGCCCATTTCCTCGACGTCGGGTTCGTTGGGGGCGTCGGAGGGTGAGAGGGGTGGGATCTTCCCCTCGGATCGGAAGTCGTAGGGGTTGCGGTCGCTCGCCCGCTCGACCGACGCGGGCCGCGACGGTGTGCCGCTCGACGAGGGTACGGTCGCGCAGCCGGAGAGCCACGCCGCCGCCGTCGCGACCAGCATCGTGGTGAGAAGAGCCCGCTTCATGACGCGCGACCTTAGCACTCCCGCCGTTGGGCGCTAAGCAAAAAATGGCCCGCGCTCACCACGTCAGGCGTGGGAGAGAACCCGGTAGTACAACGACTCCACCTGGTCCGCGATGTGTTCCCAATTGTAGTGTGCCTCGCACCGCGCGCGCGCCACCGCGCCCAGGGCATCCCGCGCCGCCCGGTCCTCGATCAACGGGTGAAGCTGATTGGCCAACGCGCTGTCGTCACCACACTTGAAGAACCGCGCGGTGTCCCCACCCACCTCCGCATTCTCGGGGATGTCGCTCAGGACGAGGGCGCGCCCATGGGCCATCGCCTCGCATACCGTGATGGGCAGTCCTTCGACGCGGGAGGCCAGCACGTACACGAGGCAGTGCGCGTACAACGCCTGCAACGCTTCGCCGAAGACATCGCCGGTGAATACCACGCGCTCCCCCGCCATGCGCTCGAGCAACTCCGAGTAGACCGTCCGCGGGGTCTCCGACCCCACGATTACCAGACGCAGACGCGGGTGGCGGTCGCGAATCGAGGCGAAGGCGCGCAGCAGCGTTTCCAGATCGCGGTCGGCGATGACGCGCCCGACCGTCAGCAGGTATTCGCCCGGGACCAGACCCCATTGCGACAGCGACCCCGCAGACACGGGCTTCGCCGGAAGCGTGGCCCCGTTGGGAATGTAAGCCGCGTCGACCCCGTGCGTGGACTGGATGTGGACCTGCATCAGTCTGGAGACCGCGATCACACCGTCGCTTGCCCGAGCCCCGATCGCCTCACCGCGCCGCAAGAGCGACTTCGCGCGCGGTCCCCACTTGACCTGGCGCCAATCGAGCGCGTGGAACGTCGAGACGACTTTGCGTCCGAACAGCCCCGCCACGGGCGCGAACGCGGCCGGGCCGATGCCGTGCAGGTGCACGACGTCGAAGTGGTGCCGGCAGGACGACTCCAGGGTCGAAAGAAAGGCATGGGTAGCGGCGTCGAAGTGCTTCGTGTTGACGCTTGCGCGATAGAGGAGGTGCACACCGCGATAGGTTCCGTTGCGGCTCGGTGTCTCCTGCGCGTCCCCGTTGGCGCGCAAGCGCCGGCGACAAAACACGGTGACGTCGTGGCCGCGCGCCGCCAGACGCACCGCGACGTTTTCCACGTGCGTTTCCACACCGCCGTAGCGGGCGGGGATCCCCTTTTGCCCCACCATGGCGATGCGGAGCGGGCGCATGCCGGTGCGGCGCGTCATCGGAGGAAGCCGACCGCGCCGCGCACACGCGGCGTGGACCCGGAGAGGATGGGATCGGCGGAAGCGGCGAACACCACGGCCAACCGCGCGGCGCTTAGTGCGCGTGCGCGCGGAACTTCTCGCGCGCGATCCAGCCCAGCGCGCGCGGCAGGTTCTTCTTGAGCGAGGATCGAGCCGTGCAGATCATCCAGCACTGCTCGCACCCATCGATCTGGCGGCGAACGGTGTCGGCCTCGGGCGACTCCCAGAGGTCCTCGAAGGATCGGCCCTTGAGGTCCCCCATCGGCGATGGAATCGTGAGGCACGGGTATACGATGCCCTCGGGCGCGAGATAAAAG
>DASPGK010000375.1:0-3299 GCA_035620655.1 Candidatus Krumholzibacteriia bacterium | reverse complement strand
CGGAGTCGTTGGTCGGCGAGGGCCTCAAACGCCTGCGGGCGATGGAGTCCGGCGGCCCCCCCCGCCCGCGCGACGTTCGCGCGCTCATCGGGCTCGGTCGCTGCCGTTTGGCGCAAGGGGACGTCGTCGGCGCGGAGACGTACTTCCGTCAGGCGCTCGAGATCGAGCGCCGCTTTCGCAAGCCCGGCCACCCGAGGATCGCGCTCGCCGAAGCCGCGCTGGCCGAAGCGACCGAGGCCGGCGCAGCCGCGTCCTCTCGCTGAACGCGGAAGCGCCGGCCCGAGGTCATGACCGGCGCTCCCTCCACAAGCCCGCGCGCACGCGGACTCCTTGTCAATTCGCGAGCTCTCGCTTGATCGAGTAGAACACCTGCAGCGTGCAGTTGCGGTACAGGTTGTCCGACGTCGTCTCGAGGTGCGTGAAGAAGTAGGGGTTCTCGTCGAAGTCGAACGGAAACGCGAAGACGGTCTCCTTGCTCCATCCGTCGAGCCCCGTGGTCCCGTTGCCGTACACGCCGGTGAAGAACTCAATGGTCGACGCCTGATTGACCGTCATGGTGAAGATGGCCTGGCTGTGGAGCGACGGCAGCGTCTCCTTGGGAAATCGCGTCCCCGTGTTGTGCAAGAGCCAGTACGACCGTCCCTGCTGGGGCGGGTACACCCAAGACTCGATGTCGAAGCTGGTCTCCGGCACGCAGCCGTCGACCACGATGATGCTGTCGAGCGTGACGGTGAACTGCAGGTCGTTGACGGGTTCGCACTCGCGGATCGTGAACTTGGTGGCGTCGCCGATGACGGCCGGCTGGCGGTTCTTCAGGTCGTTGATGCGATACGAAAGCGGCACCGCGGTGGTGGCGGGTGCGGGTTGCAGGAAGGCGCTGAAGTCGCCGTTCCGTAGCGCCTGCTTGATCGCATCCAGTCCCGCACCCTGCGTCCCGCCGAACACCTGCACTTCGACGGTGGAGTTCTGCACCAGCTCGCGCTGGCGCGTGTTGATGCTCCCGGACCCCGACCACGCGCCGTAGGACGCCTGCACCGCGAGCTTGTACTCCTCGTCGCTGGTGGTCTCGGTGGTGGTCATCGAGTACACCACCATGCGCCCGTAGGTCACCGACTGCACGTAGCAGGGGAGGTTGCCGGGGCCCATCGTGCCTTGCTGGCGCTGGCGCTCGAAGTCGGCCTCCATCAAATCGGAAGCGAAGAAGTCCGCGGGCTCCGCCTTCTCGTCGTCGGCGAAAGAGATCGTGTACATGGGCTGCATCAGCTTGACGACCACGCTGCGCTTCTTCACCGACGTTGACTGCGAGAGCGACCCACCCACCGATCCGCTGGCAATGATGCCGCTGTAGCGCACGCTCAACCCCGCGGTGATCAGCGCCTGCTGCACCGAGTACGCCGACTCCGCGCGGAAGTTGATCTGGGCGGGGATGACGTCGAGATTGCCCAGGCGGTCGTCCGCGTCGCGCTGGAGCGACGCGATCGCGTCCTGGATGGTCGAGCTGGTGGGCGCGTCGACGGTGCGCGACGGGTCGGCGAGCGCCAAGTTGACCGAAAGCGAGAGCGGCGAGCGCTTCAACCCGATGGTCGAGAGCGAGCCGTCCTTGACGCCGTTGCCCTGCACGATCATGCCCGGCTTGAGCGCGGTCGCGTTGGCGCCCACCGCGATGATGTCCTCGAAGTTGCGCTTCAAGTCGTACTCGACCGCTTCGCAGCGGTAGTACTGGCTGGCCTCGAAGTCTTCCTCCGCTCCCAGGTCGACGGGCGGCTCTTCGAAGTCGGACGGGATCTCCCAGTTGGGGAGGCCGTTGACGAACTGATTGACCTCGGCCGGGTCGACGGGATCGGTCGAGTCGAGCGCGACGGGGTCGTCCTGGCCGCAAGCGATCGTGACCGCCAGCGCGGCGAATAAAATCCATAGGGGCGTTCGGGAGCGAGTCATGGTGGACCTCCGGTCCTGGTTTGGGCTTGTGGGGGCCGGGGCGGTGCTCCGCCGTTCGGCCTCACCCCCGAACGCAGGAAACCGGGAGAAAAGCGATCACGCCAAAACGTGCTTATCGCCAATCGCTTCCGCGGGCTATAGTTTTGCCGCCGCGCCTGGCAGCGCCGCCCAACCCGATGACCTCACGCGTCGAACAGATCGCGCTCGCGGGAAAGCCGCTCGCATACGCCCCGCACGAAAAGCTGGGCGTGGTCGTGGTCGATTCGTTTCCGGCCCTAGGGACGCTGGCCGCGCTCCGCTTCTTGGAGTGGGTGCAATCGAATCCCGAAGGCGTGGTGTCGTTGCCCACGGGGAAGACGCCGGAATTCTTCATCAAGGAAGTCGGGCGCTTCACGAGCGGGTGGAAGAAGAAGGCGATCCAAGCCGAGCTGGCCGAGCGGGGCATCGACCCGAGCGTGAAGTGCTCGTTGAAGGGACTGCACTTCGTGCAGATCGACGAGTTCTATCCCATCGATCCCTCGCACCACAACAGCTTCCTCTACTACGTCAATCACTATTACATCGAAGGCTTCGGGCTCGATCGCGCGCGCGCGCTGCTGATCGATTGCAGCCGCATCGGCTTGCCACCGGGGAAGACGCTGTCCGACGTGTGGCCCGACGACGACGTCGACTTGAGCCTGCGCTACCGCATGGCGGGGTCGAAGCACGAGCAGCTCCAGCGCGACGTCGTCCAACAGATCGACGAGTGGTGCACCGAGTACGAAGAAAAGATCCGCGCGCTCGGGGGCATTGGATTTTTCTTGGGCGGTATCGGTCCCGACGGACACATCGGCTTCAACGTGCGCGGGTCGGATCCGTTTTCGACCACGCGCTTGACCGCGGTCAACTACGAGACGCAGGCGGCGGCGGCCACCGACTTGGGCGGTATCGAAGTCGCCCGCAAGCGCCTCGTGATTACCATCGGCCTCTCGACCATCACGCACAACCCCGAATGCACCGCCGTCGTGATCGCGGCCGGGGAAGCCAAGGCGGGCATCGTGCGCGACGCGATCCAGAACGAGCGCCACGTGCGATATCCGTCCACCGCGTTGCAGGTGCTGCCCAATGCGCGCTTCTATCTCACCCAGGGCGCGGCCAAGAAGCTCGAGGCGCGCCAGCTCGCCGCGCTCGTCGCGAGCGAGCGCGCGACCGCCGCGCAGATCGAGCAGGCGGTCATCGACTTGGCGATGGCGCACCGCAAGCCCATCGCTGCGCTGACCGAGGCGGACTTCCGCAAGAACCCCCACGCCGCGGAGCTCTTGAAGCAGGGCATCGGAAGCGCGAAGGACGTGTGTGCGCGCACGGTGCAGCGCTTGAAGGAA
>DASPGK010000374.1:0-5371 GCA_035620655.1 Candidatus Krumholzibacteriia bacterium | reverse complement strand
TGTCCCTGCTGGCAGCTCTTGGCGCTGCGCAGCATCTCGATGGTGGCCTGGTTCAGCGACTCGACCGCGTTGTGCGCGTGCGTGGTCGACATGTAGGGCTTGTCCTGCTCGAGAAACATCATCGAGCTCTGCATGCGCGTGATCGCTTCGCCCAGCGACTGCAGCAACACCGGCGACACCGAGAGCGACAAGCTCGCGATCTTGTTGATCTCGTTGGCGACCTTCTCGGTCGCCTCGAGGTAGCTCAGCTGGTCGGTCGAGATCTCCTGGAAGCTTTGTGTCTCCGACCCCGAGGACTCCTTGAGGTCGCCCGCCAGCGACTCCTGACGGTGCGACAGCTCCAGGGTCTGCTTGGCGAACTTCTGGAAGTTCGTCGCCATCTGCTGGCCCTGGCTCTGCGACTGCATCTGCTGCGCCTTGGTGGCGCGCTTGAACAGGCTGACCATCTTCTCCATGGCTTCCTGCTGCTGCTGCATGGCTTGCTGCTGTTGCTGCTGCTGCAGGTCCTTCGAGGCTTCGCGCATGTTCTGCTGCGGGCCGTCCTGTTTCATTTCTTGCGACATCTGCTGCAGCTCTTGCTTGGCCGACGGGTCGTCCAACTGCTGCTCGAGGTCCTGGGCGCTCTTTTGCATGTCGTCCGCTTGCTTCGCGAGCTCTTCCTGCTGCTTGGCGAGGTCGCTCATCTTCTCGCCGTCTTTCGGGTTGGCTTCGCCCGTCTTCTCGTTGAGCTCACCCTGCTTCTCCATGAGGTCCTGCGTCTGCCGCACGAGCTCTTCCATGCGCTGCTCCTTCTGAAGCTCGCGCAACAGGCTCGCGGTCCGTTCGAGCCGCTCCAGCATCTCCTTGGTGTCGAGCTGCATGTTCTCGAGCGCCTGGCGAATCTCCTCCGGGCTCATCTTCTCCATGGCCTTGCGCAGGTTGTCCATGTACTTCTCGAGCTGCTCGGAGTCGATCTCCTCCATGAGCTGGCGAATCTCTTCCAGCTTCTCGCCGATCTGCTGCGAGGTCATCTCGTTGTCCGACAGCTCGCGCAGCGTCTTGTCGAGCGACTCCTTCACTTCGCCGAGCTTCTGCTCGACCGCCTTCTGCGTCTCGGCGGCGCGGTCCAGCTCCTTCTTCTGCGCCCAGTCCATCTTCTCGGTCTTGGTGTACTCGCGCTGGAGCTTCTCGAGCTGCTCGCTCAAGCGGCGGCTCTCTTCGATGGCGCTTTCCATCGCCTCCGCGCGCGCGTTCTCCTGCTCACGCGCGGTGTCGTAGATCTCGCCGATGGTCGGCATGGTGAGACGGAACACGTCGCTGCGCGCGACCCCGGGACCCGTGACGGTGTTGTTGTCGGCCACTTCGACGAAGTACTCGATGGAGTTGCCCGGGAACAGCGTCACCGACGTCAAGTCCCAGCGGTGCGCCACCGCGATCTCGCGCTTGCCGCGCTGGTCGCCCAGGCCGATGCCCTGCGTGCGGAACGCCTCGTCGCCGACCTTGCGCCAGTGCAGCGAGGCGCGAGCGAGCCCGTAGTCGTCGGCGGCCACGAAGCCGATGTCGACGGTCTGCGCGCGCGGCATCGGCATGTCCGCGCCCGGCTCGAGTACGTCCACCGTGGGCGGGCGATCCTGGAACACCTCGACCGTGTACGTCAGCGGGTCGCGCGTCGCGAAGCCCAGAGTGTCTTCGAGCAGCACGCGGTAGCGCCCGTCCGCGAGGGCCGCGAAGTCGAACGATAGATCGCGGTCCAAGAACGCGACCGCTTGTTTAGGCTTCTCGTCGAACTGGACCCAGGCCGCTCGCAGCGCATTGTTGCTGCGCGCTTCGACCTTGACGCGCGTCCCTTCCAGCGCCTGGATGTTGCCCGCGCTCTGGTCCAGCGTGGTGGTCGGCTCGCCCGTGTACGCGGGCGGTGTGAGCGTCACGCGCACGTCGGTGAGGATGGGCTCGTGTACGACCGTGATGGTGTAGGTTGGGCTCTGGTAGTCGCCCACCTGGAAGCGATACGACGTCGTGTTGCGGATGTCACGGAAGGTGTAATCGTAGCGATCGAAGGCCGCGTCCGCGTGCGCGACACCCGCGGTACGCGTGGTCGGCTCGCTCTTCCAGAAATCGTTGGAGAGATTGAAGGCGATCTGGACTTGGCTGTCGCTGCGACCGAGGTCCAAACCGCTCACGGTGACGTTCGAGCCTGCGAGCACGGTGACGTCGCCCGGTTGGGCGTAGATGTTGGGACGGTGCGGGAGCGCCGCGACGTCCTCGGGCGAGAAGACGCGCCGGCCCGCTTCGGTGACCATAGACGGCTTCAAGAGCGAGATGCCGAGCAGCACGATCAACCCCGCGAGCGCGACCGGCACCAGCGCCATGTCGCGTCGATTGAGGAAGATCGAACGCACGTGCAGCCCCGAGAGCTTCTCGACCGCTTGCCGGATGACTTCCTTGACGAGGTCGGGCGAGTAGCGCCGCGTCGCGCTTTCGTCCTGGCTGAACTCGAAGCCCGCGCGCACCATCTCTTGCAGGTCCTGGCGGCGCTCGATCTCGGCGGCCAGCTGATTCAGGCGCGGCATGCGCACGAGCGGCCATACCACGAAGTAACCGAACATGAGCGCTGCGATCACGATCGTCGCGCGCGCGACGAAGGTCGACGCAGCCAGACTCGGCGTGTCGACGATGGCCGTCCACACCACCACCGCGAGCAGCACCCACGAGAGGGCGGCGAGGAACGACACCATGCCGGAAACGGCGTGGAGCCCGGCTGTGCGCCACAGGATCGATCGGAGGTAACCGCGCAGTGCGTCGTTGCCGCTCATCGTAACCTTCCTACATCATCACGTTCTGCGTGATGGCGTATATGAGGACGTTCACTGCCATCTTCATCGCGAGCTCGCGCTTCTCGGGCGTGTCGTGGTGGACCTCCGGGTCCGCGAGGCCGTCGCCGATATCCGATTCGTAGACGTAATAGATCACCAGGCGGTCGTCGATGGTGACGCCGAATCCCTGCGGCGACTTCTTGTCGTGCTCGTGGATCTTCGGAAGCCCGGGCAGATCGTAGAAGCTGTGATATATGGGATGGTCGTTGGGGAGTTCCTCGAACGCGCGCTCCGGGAACAACTCGCGCACCATCGCGCGCACCGACGGGTCGAGGCCGTAGGAGTCATTGATAAACAAGAAGCCGCCGTCCTCGAGATACGCGCGCAGCGATTCGCGCTCGTCGCTGCCAAGCTTGATGGTGCCGTGTCCGGTCATGTAGAGGAACGGGTACGCGCGCAGATTCTCGTCGGTGAGGGCGAGCACTTTCTCCTGTTTGACGGTGTGAACCCCGGTGCGGCGCTCGAACTCGGAGAGCCAATTGGGAATCGAGGACGGGTTGTTGTACCAGTCGCCGCCGCCGCCATACTTCACCCGCGCCACCCGGACCCCGTACTCCTCGGCCGGGTTACCCCGTGCCGTCTGGGCGTAGCCCGGGCCGGGGATCGCGACGGCCATCATTACGATCGCCGCCATGCCCCAGCCCGTCCGTGTGCTCAAAAGTCCCATCCGCATGAGATAACTCGCTGTCATCCATTATAGTTACTTCGATGGGCGAAAGCAAAGGCCCGGCCGCCGCACAAGGCGGTCCGGGCGACGTTCTCAGGCAACGACTTGCACGTTGCGTGCCCCGCGCTCGCTGCCTAGTATTCAAACGCCGGAGGGCCGGGCCCGGTGCCTGGGAATCTTCGGAATCACCCTCCCCGATTCGGACTATACGGACATGATGAGACACAGTTGGGTCATATTTTCCCTCTCGCTGACGCTGGCCGCCTGCGGCGGTTACGACCGCGAGCTCATGGGCGACCCGGTACCGGAGCCCGCCCAGGTCGCTGCCGCCGAGGTCACCTACGAAGAGACCGAAGAGGTCCCGGTCGAGCCCGCCGACTCGCTCGCCATGTTCGACGACCTCAGGTTCTACGGGAGCTGGTACGAGCTCTATCCTTACGGGATGGTGTGGCGGCCGGTGGTGGTTTCCACCTGGGCGCCCATGTCGTACGGCCACTGGGTGTGGACCTCATACGGCTGGATGTGGGTCTCGTACGATCCCTTCGGGTCGCTCGTGTACCAGTACGGCTTCTGGGTCAACGATTTCGCCCTCGGCTGGGTGTGGGTCCCGGACTACGTGTGGGCGCCGGTACAATGCGAGTGGGTCTGGTGGGACGACTACATCGGATGGTGTCCGCTCCCCCCGCCGGGCGTTCGCTACAAGGATCCGTGGGAGTACACCGACTCCGACCCGTGGATCACCGTCCGAGTGACCAAGTTCAAGGAGACCGACGTCGCGCACTACAAGACGACGCCGAAGTTCAAGTCGGGTTATTCGGAGCGCACCCTTCGCCGCGAAGCACCCGACGCGGGTACCATCGAGCGTGGACTCGGCCGGCCGGTCAGGGTCGTCGACGTTCAGATCGACAAGATTGCCGTCGGCCAGCACGAGCTCACGCGCGTCGTTCTCCCGCACGACGAGCAACGGATCATCGAGAAGGAACGCGCTTCGCGGCCCGGCGGCGCCGTTCGACCGTCTCCCGAGGCGAGGTTCAAACAGCCTCCCCCGAACTCGGGGGGTACCGGCTCGGACAGGACCAAGGACGAGGTTTCGCCGCCGCCCAAGGAGAAGGCGACGACGACTCCCCCGCCGAAGGAGAAGTCCACGTCGTCCCCGCCGCCCAAGAAGGAGTCGCCTCCAAAGTTCAAGGAGAAGGATAAGGAGAAAGATTCTTCGTCGGATAAGAAGGACGGCGAGAAGAAGAAGGGGTAGTGCTGGTTTCGGTAGCGCGAAGACCGGGGCGGTGCTCACGCGATCGTCGGTCTAGTTCACGCCTTCTTCAGCACCAGCGCCGCCTCGACGCCCCCCGCGACGTTTTCCAACGTCACGTCGCCGCCCATCTCGCGCGATAGCGTGCGACAGATCGCGAGCCCCAACCCCGTCCCCGTCGTCTTGGTGGAAAAATACGGTTCGAAGAGACGCCGTGTGACTTCTTCGTTCAAACCCGGCCCCGTGTCGCGGAAGCTGATCCGAATCGCGGGCGCTCCTTCGTTGGTGGTCTCCGCGCAGCGCACGCGCAACTCGCCGCCCTTCGTCCCCATCGCTTCCAGCGCGTTCTCGATCAGATTCGCGCAAATCTTGCGCACCGCTTCACCGTCGGCCATCACCTTCGCGTTCGACGCGCCGTTCTCGTAGATCACGCGCACGCCGGACGTGTTCTGCTCGTAGGGCTGCACGATCCCGCGCACCAACGGGTCGACCGCTTGCGGTTTGACGTGCAACTGCTGCATGCGCCCGTAGGACGAAAATTCGCTGGCGATGCGCTTCAAGACGTCCACCTGGTGCATGATGGTCTCGGTGCCCTCTTTGAAC
>DASPGK010000373.1:0-3842 GCA_035620655.1 Candidatus Krumholzibacteriia bacterium | reverse complement strand
GGGTGACCGGCCGAACTGGGCGGGAGGGGCCGCGGCCGGCGCGTTTCGCTTAAGAAAAGCATCCCGCGGCGGGACGCGCAAGCGCGTTCTTGCGGCCGCGGGCGCAACGACTTATACCGCCCCGGGGACGCCAAGTTCGCGCTTCTCGGTCTCTCCGGGCATCTGTTATATTCTCAAGCCGAACATGCCCGCAAGGGCATGTCGCGTTTATTGGGCCGGGACGACCGCCTCGGGAATGGATGGGCCCTGGTGGACCTCGGGGACTTCAAATCCCTATGTCGGGCGATGCCGTCCGAGGTGGGTTCGATTCCCACACATTCCCGCCATCTGTCCGTGGCGCGACGGCGGGTCGCGCCCGATGTCACGTCCCCGAAGTTTGAGCGAAGGCCGTTGCGTATTCCAAGGATCGTCGCCGTCGTGATCTCGGTGCTGGTCGCCGGGGCGGGTACCTCGACGCGGGTCGCGCGCGCGGCGCAAGCACCCGCGGACTCGGTGGCCGCCGATTCGTCGGCCACCCCCGTGACGGCGAGTCCCGCGCCGGATTCGCTGCGCGCGATTGTCGTGCACGACTCACTCGGAATTCCGGGGACGCTCAAGGGCGAAGCCGTGCCGGACCCCGCCGAGGTGAAGGCGATGCTCCGGCGCATGGGGTCGAGCGAGGTCGAAGGCCGCACGCAGTGGGAGCGAAAGAAGAATCCGCGTGTGGCGATGTTGTGCAGCGCGCTGCTCCCGGGCCTGGGGCAGACGTATAATGGACGGCGGCTGAAGGTCGGCGTGATGGTGGGCTTCACATCGTTCTACTTCGGGAGCGCGTGGAACAACTACAAGCGCTACGAGGCGTCGATCCAGCGCCGCGATACCTTCCAGCCGGGTACGACACCCTACGTGAACGAGAACGAGCGCGCGGAGTTTTGGAAGGCAGAGGCGCGCACGTACGTGTGGTGGTCGGGCGCGGTATGGATCATCGGGCTCTTGGACTCGTGGATCGACGCGCACCTCTACGACGTGCGCGAGTACACGCCGCCCGCGCGAGCGGAGACCTCGGGCCTGCCAACGATCGGCGCCCCGACCAGTTACGTGACCATCGGATTCGATCTCTACTTCGCGAAATAATGGACGGCAGGCGAAACCAAACCACATGACCTTTCCGCAAGAACGCATTCGCAACTTCTGCATCATCGCGCACATCGACCACGGCAAGTCGACGTTGGCGGACCGCCTGCTCGAGCGCACGGGAACGCTCACCAACAAGCAGATGCGCGAGCAAGTGCTCGACACGATGGACCTCGAGCGCGAGCGCGGCATCACCATCAAGAGCCATCCCATCCGCATGGTGTACCGGGCGCGCGACGGCCACGACTATCTCTTCAACCTGATCGACACGCCGGGACACGTCGACTTCACCTACGAGGTCTCGCGCAGCCTGGCCGCGTGCGAGGGCGCCATCCTGGTGGTCGACGCGGTGCAGGGCATCCAGGCCCAGACCGTCTCGAACATGTATCTCGCCGCGGGCAACGGGCTCGAGATCCTGCCCGTGATCAACAAGATCGACATGCCGGCCGCGCGCGTGGAAGCAGTGGAGCACGAGATCGAGGACCTGCTGGGCGCCTCTCCGGACGAAATCGTCAAGGTGAGCGCGCGCGAAGGCATCAACATCGAGGCCCTACTCGAGGCGGTCGTCGAGCGCATTCCCGCGCCCGCGGGTGACCGCGAGGGCCAGCTGAAGGGCCTGATCTTCGACTCGTTCTACGACACCTACAAGGGCTCGGTCGTGTACGTGCGCGTAATGGAAGGCCGCGTCAAGAAGGGCGACAAGGTGCGCATGTGGTCGAAGGGGAACACCTTCGAGGCGATGGAGACGGGCTATTTCCGCATCGCGATGATCCCGTCGGACGTGCTGGAGGCGGGCGAAGTGGGCTACGTCGTCACCGGCATCAAGGACATCCACGATATCAAAGTGGGCGACACCATCACGCTCGACGCGAACCCGTGCGACGAACCGCTGCCCGGCTACGTCGACGTCAAGCCGATGGTGTTCAGCGGGCTCTATCCCGTCGACGCCGAAGACTACGAAGAATTGCGCGAAGCCCTCGACAAGCTGCGCCTCAACGACTCCTCGTTCATCTACGAGCCGGAGACGTCGGTGGCGTTGGGCTTCGGGTTCCGATGCGGGTTCCTCGGGCTCTTGCACATGGAAGTGATCCAGGAGCGCCTCGAGCGCGAGTACAACCTGGACCTCATTACCACCATGCCCAACGTGGAGTACGTCGTGCGGACCAAGAACGGCGAGGAGGTCGTGGTCGACAACCCGGCCCTCTTTCCGCCCGAGGGAAAGATCGACCACGTGCGCGAGCCCTTCGTGCGGGTCGAGATCGTGACCCCGGCCGAGTACGTGGGCGGCATCATGACCTTGAACCAGGAGCGGCGCGGCGTGTATATCGAGATGACGTACGTGACCCGGGACCGGGCCGTCCTGCGCTACGACATGCCGCTGGCCGAGATCTTGATCGACTACTATGATAGACTCAAGAGTCTCTCCCGGGGCTACGCGAGCCTGGACTATGACTACATCGGGCACCGCGAGAGCAACGTGGTGCGTCTCGACATCGCGATCAACGGCGACCCGGTGGATGCGCTCTCGATGATCGTCCACCACGATAGCGCCTTCATGATTGGCCGCGACTTGGCATCGAAGTTGAAGGAAGTGATTCCGCGGCAAATGTATGAGGTCGCGATCCAGGCCGTGATAGGCTCCAAGGTGATCTCCCGGACCAACGTCAAGGCCCTGCGGAAGAACGTTACCGCGAAGTGCTATGGCGGGGATATCACCCGAAAGCGTAAACTCTTGGAGAAACAGAAAGAGGGCAAACGGCGTATGAAGATGGTCGGCAAGGTCGAGATCCCGCAGGAGGCCTTCCTGGCCGTGCTCAAAGTCGAGAGGACGAGCTGACGGTGGCAAAACGCAAGAAATCGGTCATCCGGGAGTACGCCGAGATCATCGTGCTGGCGGTGGCTCTGGCCCTGTTCGTGCGGACGTTCTTCGTCCAGGCGTTCCGCATTCCCTCCGAGTCGATGGAGGACACGCTGCTGGTGGGCGATTTCCTCTTCGCCAACAAGCTCCTGTACGGTCCCAAGCTCCCGCTCATCGACGTGCGGCTGCCCGCCATCCGCGACCCCGAGCCGGGCGATATCATCATCTTCAAGTACCCCGGCGATCCCAAGATGGACTACATCAAGCGCTGCGTTGCGGTCGAGGGACAAACGGTCGAGTTGGTCGACAACAAGCTCTACGTCGACGGCGTCATGCAGGACGAGGAGTTCACGAAGTACGTGTTCGGGTCGCGCCCCGACCGGCGCTTCGGCCCCTTCGAGGTGCCCGAGGGCCACATCTTCATGATGGGCGACAACCGCGACAACAGCGCGGACAGCCGCGCGTGGGGCCCGTTGGACAAGAAGCTCATTTCGGGCAAGGCGATGTTCATCTACTTCTCCTGGAATCCCAGCGCGCACTCGGTTCGCTTCTCCAGAATCGGCGACGTGATTCGGTAGTTTGACGGCCGGTACGATCGTCCCTCTCCGCTCAAGCTGCAGCGCGAGAGGACCAATACGGTGTCACATTCGCGCTGCAGAAATCGCGTCGAGGGATCGATCGCACCGGCCGCCCGGAAGTTCGCGTCGGGAACCCTCGGCGCTCGCCGCGCTCCGCAAGCCCCGAGATCACTACGCATCTTGAAATGAAACCGCTCTCCCTGTATATCCACGTCCCCTTCTGCACGCGGCGGTGTTCGTACTGCTCGTTCTACCACGTGCCGGCCGCGCGCGAGCGCGAGCGCGCCTTTGTC
>DASPGK010000372.1:0-2013 GCA_035620655.1 Candidatus Krumholzibacteriia bacterium | reverse complement strand
TGTTCGCCGCGTTCGCGCCTTCAGCCCAGGTTCGTTGGGATCGTAACAATGGTGCACTTGTAGGTCAATTCACAATCGGTCCGTTCGTCGTATCTATAGTGGGCCTGAGGACGGCCGGCGGAGCAGCAGGAAACGGACGATGAACGGCAAGAAACCATCCAGCGTAGACGAGTATCTCTCGACACTCCCCGCGGCACCGCGAGCGACGCTCGAAAAGGTGCGGGCGATGATCAAGGGGGCGGTGCCGGATGCGGCCGAGGGCATGGCGTACGGTATGCCCGGCTACAAGTACGACGGACGGCCGCTGATCTACTTCGCGGCGGCGAAGAACCACCTGGGGCTGTACGGGATTCCGACGGTGATCGAGGCGCACAAGGCGGAGCTGGCGCAGTACGACCTGTCGAAGGGCGTGATCCGCTTCCCTATCGACAAGGCGCCGACGGCGAAGTTGATGAAAGCCTTGCTCAGGGCGCGGATCGCGGAGATCGAGGCGCAGAACGCGGGGAGGAAGCGGAAGCCGAAGAAGTGACGCCCGCTCCGCTTGCTTGACGGTCCGCGAGCGGCGGGCGTATGCTCGCGATAACAACTGAATACGTGTTCGTGAGGCGTGGCGAAGCCGGTGAGAAGCCGGCGCTGTCCCGCAACTGTATCCCCGGCGCAGGCGCGTCTGCTATCGGGGGAGCCAGGTCGACTGCCCCTCACGCTGTCGCGAGGCCTTCGAGGAAAAGGCGCAGGACGCCGCTTCTCTCGAAGCAACCTGCAGCCCCTGTTCGAATGGCAGGGGCATTTCTTATGTCATGAAGCGCCCGCGACAGTCAGTCACCCGAGGAGGAGTCATGACTGTCACCCGCAATCTCCTGGCGCTGATGTTCGTTGCGCTGCTTGCCTTCGCGTTTGTCGCGTGCGGCGACGATGACGATGCGGTCGATGCCGGCAATGCCGGCGATGCGAGCCCGACTGCGGCAGCATCGTCCGGCGAATTTCCAATCACTTTGGAGCGTAGCGACGGCGCGGACCTGACGCTTGAAGCGCCGGTGGAGCGGATCGTGTCGCTGTCGCCGGGGGCTACGGAGATCATCTACGCGGTCGGCGCGGAGGACGCGCTGATAGCGGTCGATAACAACGCGAACTTTCCTGCGGAGGTCGCGGCGCTTTCGGGGCGCGTGGACGCGTACCAGCCGAACGTGGAGACGATCGCGGGGTTCGAGCCGGACCTCGTGATCGTAGCGAACAACATCGACGGCATAGTCGAAGCGCTGGACCGGCTCGACATTCCCGTGTGGTACGTCGACCTCGACACGGACGTGAAGACGATCGACGACGTGCTGACGCAGATCGACGTGCTGGGGCAGATCACCGGGCACAAGGACGCATCGGACGCGCTGCTCGCGGATCTGAACGAGCGGATCGATGCGGTGAAGGACGAACTGTCGTCGGCGGAGCCTGCTCCCGAGGCACCGAGCGTCTATCACGAGCTGGACGGTGAGCTGTATTCGATCGCGGACGACACGTTCATCGGCAGCCTGTACGCGCTGCTGGGCGCGCGCAACATCGCGGGGGATGGCGGAGGGATCGCGTATCCGCAACTCACGCAGGAAGCCATCATCGACGGGAACCCTGACGTGATCGTGCTGGCGGACGAGGCGTTCGGCGTCACGATCGACTCGGTGCAGGCGCGGCCCGGGTGGGACGCGGTCGCGGCGGTGCAGAACGAACGCATCTACGCGATCAACCCGGACATCATCAGCCGGCCAGGGCCGCGGATCGTCGACGCGCTCGAGCAACTGGCGCGCGACCTGTACCCCCAGGTCTTCGAGTAATGCAGATCGCGCGACCGCACATCGGCATGGCGCGCGCTTCGGACGAGCGGATGCTCGTCACGTGGGGCGCGCTCGCGCCGTCGTTCGCGGTGGCGGGGCTGGTGACGGTGGCGGTGGCGCTGCTGGCGCTGAGCGTCGGGACGGTGCGGATCGCGCCTTCGACGACGCTGGCGGTGTTGCTGGATCACCTGCC
>DASPGK010000371.1:0-6474 GCA_035620655.1 Candidatus Krumholzibacteriia bacterium | reverse complement strand
CAGGCCCTCAGGGCCATGTGCGCGGCTATCCGCCACCGCGGCCCCGACGACGACGGGTACTTCGTGCAGGGCGGCGTCGGATTGGGGATGCGACGCCTCTCCATCATCGACGTCGCGGGCGGCCACCAACCCATCTTCAACGAAGACCGCTCGTGCGTGATCGTCTACAACGGCGAGATTTACAACCACCGCGACGTCCGCCGCGAGTTGGAGAAGCGCGGTCACCGTTACGGGACCCACAGCGACACCGAAACCATCCTCCATGCCTACGAAGAGTACGGCGTCGACTGCGTCAAGCACTTGCGAGGAATGTTCGCCATCGCGATCTGGGACGAACCTCGCCGCCGCTTGTTCCTGGCGCGTGATCGCTTCGGTAAGAAGCCCCTGTACTATGCACACGTCGGCGGCCGGGTGGTATTCGGCTCGGAGCTCAAGGCGATCGTTGCGCTACCCGAGGTCGCGCGCCGCGTGAACTCGCAAGCGGTCGCGGACTACATCGCGTGGGGCTACGTCCCCGACCCGCTTACGATCTATCAAGGCATTGCCAAACTGCCCCCGGCGCACTGGCTCACCTACGAAGCCGGCCGCGTGCGCGTGGAACGCTACTGGGACGTGTCCTACGCACCGGTGTCGGCGCGCCAGCCCGAGGAGTTCTACGTCGGGCGGACGCTCGAAATCCTCGACGAGGCGGTTCGCATTCGCTTGATGAGCGAGGTGCCACTCGGTGCCTTCTTGAGCGGCGGAACCGACTCGTCGATCGTCGTCGGCTTGATGGCGCGCCACTCGAGCGAGCGCGTGAAGACGTTTTCGATCGGCTTCGAGGAATCCGCGTACAACGAGCTCCCGTACGCGCGCAAGGTGGCCGGGCACTTCGGCACCGAGCACCACGAGGAGATCGTGCGGCCCGACGCCGAACGCGACGTCCTTTCGCTCGTGCGCCAGTTCGACGAGCCTTTCGCGGACTCGTCGATGTTGCCGACCTACTACGTGTCGCGCGCGGCGCGCAAGTTCGTGACCGTGGCGCTCTCGGGCGACGGGGGCGACGAGCTCTTCGCCGGGTACCTGCGCTACGTCGACGACGCCTGGGTGCGCGCGGCGAGCCGGTTGCCGGCCGGGGTGCGCGACGCGGTGCTGGGGCCGCTCGCGCGCGCCTTGCCCGCGGGTACCAAGGGAATCGATAGGCTGCGCGACCTGCTGGGGACTCCCGACGACTTCTACGTTCGCCAGATGACGCGCGGCATCGCGCACTCCGCGCGCGACGTGTTCGCGGACGAGTTTGTGCGGCAGCTCGAGCACCGCGACCCGGCCCACGTGGCCACGCCGTTCCTGCACGCGGCGCGCGGATGGGACGCGCTGTCGCGGCGGCAATACTTGGACACGAACACCTACCTACCCGGCGACATCCTGACCAAGGTCGACCGCGCCAGCATGATAGTCTCGCTCGAGTGCCGAGCGCCCATCCTCGACCACGAGCTGGCCGAGTTCGCGGCCACGATTCCGGTCGACCTGCGAATCAAGGGACTGACGACGAAGTATCTCCTGAAGAAGGTGGCCGAGCGGCTGATGCCGGCGGAGCTGGTCCACCGGCCCAAGATGGGTTTCGCGATCCCGGTCGCCTACTGGCTCAAGGGGGAATGGGCCGCACGCAGCGAAGACTTGCTCTTGGGGAAGGCTTCGCTCGATCGCGGCGTGTTCCGGGAGGCATTCCTGCGACGCGTCTTGAGCGAACACCGATCCGGCAAACGCGACAACTCGTCGATGATATGGTCTCTGATGATGCTGGAACTGTGGTGGCGGAACACGGACGCCTAGCGATCGCGCGGATCCCGCGTCATAGCGTCTTTGATTCGCTGCTTGCGCTCGTCCGGGAGTTCGCCCGGACAATTGTGCTCGGCACGCAGGCCCGCTTCGCGGCAGACGCGTCCCACCGTGTCGAGCTGCGAGCCGTAGACCTTGCACATCTTGCACGCTAGCATGTGCAGGCGAAGTGAGATGCGTGCTCGCCACGACAGGCGGCGGTCGCGCTTCTCGGAGAGCAGGCGCGCGGCGTCTTTACAGTTCAACGACATCTCATTTTTCCCCGAACCAGTTCGTTTCCAAGCAGCGCCGTAGCTTCGTGCGCGCGCGGTGGAGCATGACCCACAGGTTCGTCGGGGTCACCTCGAGCACCTTACGAATTTCTTCGCCCGAGAGCCCGTCGAACTCGCGCATCGAAAACGCGCGCCGGTGCGCCTCGGGGAGCCCGTCCAGGCAGCCGGTCAGCACGGTCCAGAACTCCCGGTCCTCCACCAGGCTGGCGGGCGATTCCTTCCAAGCGGAGCGAAGGCTCTCCGCGTGCGCGAGCTCGTCACCCTCGGGGTGGAGGTCGCTCTCGAGGACCTCGGACTTGTTGCGGCGATAGTGGTCGATGATCTTGTGCTTCAAGATTCCGGTGAGCCAGGTTCGGACCGACGACCCACCCCGAAACCCCTCGATTCCCTTGAGCGCGGAGAGAAACGTATCCTGCACCAAGTCCGCGGCCAGGTCGGGGTCGCGCACGCGCAGCACCGCGAAGCGAAACAACGCATCGCCGTGCTCGTCGACCCACCGGGAGGGGTCGCGGGAGGGTGCTTCTCGATCGACGGCCATGACCACGTCATTCTAGGGCACGCGCGCGCGATTTCAAGGGTGGACTCGGTCGATGCCGGCGGCGTATTCTACCGGTCCATGTCCGCGCCTACTCGCAAGCTTCCACCCGGCGCCCTCGGCGGGGTGTCGGGTGACGCGTATCAGCCGCTGGTCGCGCCGGGAGAGCGACTCCCCGAGTTCACGTGGCGATCGGTGGGCGTCGGCGCGCTGCTCGGCATCGTCTTCGGCGCCGCCAACGCATACCTCGGCCTCAAAGTCGGCATCACCGTCTCGACGTCGATCCCGATCGCGGTCATGACCTTCGCGATCCTGCACGTGGTGCGCTCGCGCCAGGGCTCGATGATCCTGGAAGCGAACATGTCGCAGACCGTGGGCTCGGCGAGTTCGTCTCTCGCCTCGGGCGTCATCTTCACCATCCCCGCGCTGTTTCTCTGGGGCCTTTCGCCGACGCTAGTCGAGTTGATGTTGTTGTCGATGTGCGGCGGGCTCTTGGGTGCTCTCGCGATGATTCCATTGCGCCGGCCGCTCATCAAGAAGGAGCACGGAATGCTCCCGTATCCGGAGGGAACCGCGTGCGCGGAAATCCTCGTGGCATCGGAGAGCGGCGGCTCGCAGGCGCGCACGGTCTTTTCGGCGCTCGGGATCGGTGCCGTCTACAAGGCCTGCACCGACATCTTCCATCTGTGGCCCGAGGATTTCGTGCAGAAGATCCCCAAGCTGCCCAAGGGCGTGTTCACGCTGGAAGCGGCGCCGATGTTTCTCGGAGTCGGCTACATCCTGGGTTACAACGTCGCGGCGGTGATGGTGGCGGGCAGCTTGGTCAGCGCGATGATCTTCATCCCGCTCATCGCCCACTTCGGCGAGTACATCACGATGCCGCTCTTTCCCGAGACGACCAAGCCCATCAGTCAGATGAGCGCCGACGAGATCTGGTCGCGCTACATCCGCTACATCGGCGCGGGCGGTGTCGCGGCGGGCGGCATCCTCACCATCATTCGCACCTTGCCGACCATGGTGCGCGCGTTCCGCACCGGCTTGGGCGAAATCGTCACCCGGGGCGAGACGGTGGCGACCGCGCTTCGCACCGACCGGGACCTCTCGTTTCGCTGGGTGCTGCTCGGGGCGGGCTCGATCGTGGCGGTGATCGCGCTCGTGCCGACCATCTTGGTCCACGTCGATTCGTTTTCGATGCGCCTGGTCGCCGCGGTGTGCATGGCCGGCTTCGCGTTCTTCTTCGTGACGGTGTCGTCGCGCATCGTCGGCTACGTGGGGGTGTCGTCGAACCCGACCTCGGGCATGACCATCGCGACCCTGATCGGCACCAGCTCGGTGTTCTATTTGCTGGGCTGGACCGATACCGCCGGCAAAGTGACGGCCCTCACGGTGGGAACGGTGGTGTGCACGGCGGCCAGCGTCGCCGGCGACATGTCGCAGGACTTGAAGACGGGTTTCTTGCTGGGTGCCACACCCAAGCGCCAGCAGGCGGGCGAGCTGATCGGCGTCTTGACCTCGGCGGCCGCGGTGTGCGGGGCGGTGATCGTGCTCAACGGACAGTACGGCTTCGGCACCAAGGAGCTCCCGGCGCCCCAAGCGACGCTCATGAAGACCGTCATCGAAGGAATCCTTTCCGCCAACCTTCCCTGGACGCTGGTCTTCATCGGCGCGCTGATGGCGCTGACGGTGGAGCTGGTCGGCATTCGCGCGCTGCCGTTCGCGGTTGGGCTCTACCTTCCACTATCGTCGATGAGCCCCATTTTCGTGGGCGGCGTGCTGCGTTGGTGGGTGGAGCGCCGGAACCGGAACGACGAAAAACGCCTGCACGAGGCGCGCGAGAACGGGGTGCTGTTTGGGTCGGGCTTGGTGGCGGGGCAGGGCATCATGGGCGTCGCCATCGCCGGCCTCGCGTTCGGGCTGGGCCGGCGCCCGGATTGGGGCGGTCACGAGTGGATGGGAGCGGCGGGGCCCTACGTCGCGCTGGCGCTTTTCCTGACCCTCGGATTTTATATGGTGCGCGTGGCGCAACGCACGGCGACGCGGTAGAATGGCGAGCATGGCGCATCGCCCCTACGACCTCATCTGCTTCGACGTCGACGGAACCCTCGTTCGTCATCCATCGGGAAAGGTCATCTGGGAGATTCTGAATAGCCGATTCACCGGCGACGATTCCGTCAATGTCCAACGCCACCGCTGGTACGACGAAGGCAAGATCACGTACCCCCAGTGGGTCGAGATGGACGTGCAGGGATGGATCGACGCGCGGGCCACGCGCGCCGACATCGTGGACGCGATTCGCGAGTTCGAACACTTCGAGGGCGCGCACGACACCCTCTTCGAGCTGAAACGGCGCGGCGCGCGCCTGGCCGTGATCTCGGGTACGCTCGACATCGTGATCGACACCATGTTCCCCGAACACCCGTTCGACGACATCTACTCCAACCGGCTCTTGTTCGACGAGCACGACCGCTTGACGGGCTGGCGCGCCACGCCCTTCGACCTGGAAGGCAAGCCCATCGCGTTGCGTGAGCTGTCGAAGAAGCACGACGTCGCGCTCGCCCGCGCCGCCTTCGTCGGCGACGGCGCCAACGACATCCCCATGGTCGGTGTCGCGGGCTGCGTGGTCGCGTTCAACCCGCGCAGCCGCGAGCTCGAGCGCCGCGCCAATCACGTCGTGCGCGAACCCAACCTGTCGTTACTCCTCGAACTGATCGGATGACATGAAGAAAGAATTCGACACGCCCGAGCGCGTGCTGGACGAGATACGCGGCATCTACGCCGATCCCGACCCCGACTTGGAAACGCGGCTCGTGCGCGAGTTGATCGTGCACGCGCTCAAATGCCGTCGCGACCACCTCGAGGTCCTCGATCTCAAGGTGCTGGGTCGCGTCATGGCCGAGTTCCGCTACGCCGCGCGCGTGTTCAAGCCCTATCGCGACCGGCGCAAGGTATCGATCTTCGGATCGGCGCGCACGCCCGAGAGCGACCCGTATTACATCATGGCGGTCGACTTCGCGCGGCGCCTGGCGGCCGAGGGTTTCATGGTCATCACCGGTGCGGCCGAGGGCATCATGAAAGCGGGCAACGTGGGCGCGGGCGCGGACGCGAGCTTCGGCGTCAACATTCTCTTGCCGTTCGAACAGGCGCCGAATCCCGTCATCGGCGACGACCCCAAACTGATCACATTCAAATATTTCTTCGTGCGCAAGCTCTTCTTCTTGATGGAAGCGAGCGCGGTGGCGCTGTTCCCGGGCGGTTTCGGCACCCACGACGAGGGCTTCGAGACCATGACGCTCGTGCAGACCGGAAAGGCCCCGCCGATGCCACTGTTGTTCATGGAGCTGCCCGGTGAGGACTACTGGGAGAGCTTCGATCGGTTCATTCGCGAGCAGCTGCTGGAACGCAAGTTGATATCCGAGCGGGACACCAAGCTGTACAGGATTTGCAAGTCGGCGCAGGAAGGCGTCGACTACGTCAAGTTCTTCTACTCGACCTACCATTCGATGCGCTTCGTGCGCGATCGTCTCGTGATCCGGCTGGAGAAAGAACTCCCGGACGAAGCGGTGGCGAGGCTCGCGAGCGAGTTCTCCGACCTGGTGACCAAGGGCACCATCCAGAAGACGGGCGCCCTCCACGAAGAGTCGAATGAACCCGAGCTCGACGAGAAGCCGCGCCTGATATTCACGCTCAACCGCCAGAGTCCGTCGCGCCTGTATGAGATGATCCTTGCGATCAACGAGCTGGGTCGCGGGGTTGGTTAGTTTCGATGCGTCTCACGGTACCGGTCTGGGCCGCGCTGATAGTGACGATTCTGTCGTGCGCGTGCAGTAGGGACGCGTCGAAGGAATCGGC
>DASPGK010000370.1:0-2160 GCA_035620655.1 Candidatus Krumholzibacteriia bacterium | reverse complement strand
CAATCCCGAGTTCGAATTGATCGGAGACGAGGCCGGCGAGCCGTCGGGAGGCGACGCGCGCACCGGCCGCATCGTGCCGGTCTACCGGCTCACGAGCGGGGTGAGCCAGCGCTACCTGCGCTCGCTCGTCTCGCACGCGCTCGATACGTATCGCGGCGTCGTGACGGAGAATCTTCCCGCGCGCCTGGTCGACGAAAGGAATCTCCCGTCGCGCGCGGACGCGCTCCAGGCCATGCACTTTCCCGACGACGAAGGGTTGCACGCGCGCGCCCTCGAACGCATGAAGCTCGAGGAGCTGTTCTACATGCAGTTGATCCTGTCGGTGGTGCGACGGCGGCAGTCGGCGCGCTCGGCGCGACCGCGCCTGCCGGTCGTTTTCGACCTCGAGCGGCGCTACCTCGACGCGCTCCCGTTCGCCTTGACGCGCGCCCAGCGCCGCGCGCTCGACGAGATTCATCGAGATCTGACGACGGAGCGCGGGATGAACCGGCTGTTGCAGGGAGACGTCGGGTCGGGCAAGACCGTGGTCGCGGGAGCCGCTCTCCTCGCGGCGGTCGAAGCGGGCTATCAGGCCGCGTTCATGGCGCCGACCGAGATCCTCGCCATCCAGCACTTTCGCGGCCTGGTGCCGGCCTTCGAGCGCTTGGGAGTTCGCTCGTCGTTGCTCATCGGGTCGCTCAAGCCGCCGGACAAGAAACGAGTGCACGAGGAGCTTCGCGACGGCTCGATCCAGGTGGTGGTGGGGACGCACGCGCTCATCCAATCCGAGGTCGCGTTTCGCAAGCTGGCCTTGGTCGTCATCGACGAGCAGCACCGCTTCGGCGTGCGCCAGCGCGCGGCCCTCTTGAAAGACGACCCGCACATCCTGGTGATGACCGCCACCCCGATCCCGCGCACGCTCGCGCTGACCGCGTACGCGGACCTCGACCTCTCGGTGATCGACGAGATGCCGCCGGGCCGCGCGCCCATCAAGACGCGCATCGTTCCGCCCGAGAAGCGCGAGGCGATGTTCGCATACATCCGCGACAAGCAGGCCTCGGGCGAGCAGGCGTACCTCCTGTACCCCGTGATCGAGGAGACCGAGAAGCAGGACGTGGAAGCGGCGGAGAGCGCGTACGCGGAGCTCTCGGCCGGCCCGCTCAAGGGAGTTCCGATCGCGATGCTGCACGGCCGCATGTCGATGGGCGAGAAGGACGAGGTGATGTCGGCGTTCCACGCCGGCGTCGTACGGGTATTGATCGCGACCACGGTGGTCGAGGTGGGCGTGCACGTGCCGCAGGCGACCATCATGGCCATCCACCACGCGGAACGCTTCGGGCTCTCGCAGCTGCACCAGCTGCGCGGGCGCGTCGGGCGCGGGGGACGCGAGGGGTATTGCTTCCTCTTGGTGGGCGAGGGGGCTTCGCCGGAGGGACTGGAGCGACTCGACGCCTTGGTGCGCGAGTCGGACGGCTTCAAGATCGCGGAGGAAGACCTGCGGCTGCGCGGGCCGGGCGAGTTCCTGGGCACGCGCCAGCACGGCGTTCCGGGTTTCCAGGTGTCGAATCCGCTGCGCGATCGGGAGCTGGTCGAGCGCGCCAGCGCGGCGGTCAAGTCGTTGCTCGCGGACGACCCGAACCTGGACGGTTCCGACGGTCGCCGATGCCGGTCCCACCTGCGAGCGGTCTGGTCCGACGACGTCGCGGCGGCCTCCTTGTCGATGTAGGGTAGGAGAATCGACGTTCAATCCTCGGTGGCGGGCAATGCCAAGACGTCCCATGCTCCGTGCGAAGACACGGAGGTAGATCCATGAACGAGGTTTCCAAGCGTCCGACGCCGCGGGAGATGGAGCGCGCCTTCTATGGGCGCGACGGCTCCTACGACGGCGTGTTCTTCGTGGGCGTGCGCACCACCGGCGTGTTCTGCGTGCCGTCGTGCGCGGCGCGCAAGCCGCTCGCGCGCAACGTCGAGTACTTCGCGTCCACCGCGGACGCGGAGGCGGCGGGCTATAGGCCGTGCCGGCGTTGTCGTCCCGAGCGCGCGGCGTCGGCCGCGCCCGCGTGGATCGATGGGCTCCTGCGCCGCGTCGATCGCGACCCCTCCGCGCGCCTTTCCGACCGCGATCTGACCGCGATGGGACTGCCTCCGTCGCGTGTGCGGCGCTACTTCCGCGACCGCTTC
>DASPGK010000369.1:0-6691 GCA_035620655.1 Candidatus Krumholzibacteriia bacterium | reverse complement strand
GGTGAGGGACGCGTCGTAGCGCTCGGTCTGGCGCGAGAGCAGTGTCCCCTCGTGGAACAACGAGGTCACCACCGTGCGCTGCGCCGGCACCACGCTGGACTGCACGTAGTAGCGCGTCCCGCTCGATACGATCTCGCTACGGTGGTCGTAGCCTTCCATCGTGACAACCTCACTCATGCGCAATCCTGTACTATAGCGCGCCCCGGTCCATCGGACAAGCGTCGCGACTCACGGCACATCGTCCTCGGTCAGGAGCGTGATCGCGATGCGAATCAGTTCGTCGCGCGACACCTCGCGCCCGCGCGCGCGCAGGCGGTCGCGAACCTTGTCGAGGTGCTTCAGGCTCGACGGCGTCAGCTTGACCCCGACCGTGATCTCCTTGGCCTCGCGCGCGAGCGCCACCTTGCCGCGAATCAAGCGCTCGACCGTGCGCGACTCGCGGTCTTCCTTGGCGTCCTCGAAGGGATCGCGCCCAATCGATTTCTTGCGCCGGTCAGGCACGGGACAGCACCTCTTCGGTCAATTGATAATAGTCGAACGCACCCCGCGACATGGGCGAATACTCGAAGATGGTCTGGTTGAAGCTGGGCGCCTCGCGCAGCGACGTGTTGACGCGAATCACGGTCTTGAACACCTTGTCCTGGAACCGCTCCCGCAGCGCCTCCAACACGTCGGTGGAGAGGCGCGTGCGGCTGTCGTAGAACGTCGGCAGGATGCCGAGGATCGACGTCTTTCGCTCCGTGTGCGCGTTGATCTCGTCGATGATCTGCATGGTCTGGCGCGCGCCCGCCTGGGCCAGGTAGTCCATACTAACGGGAATGATGACCTCGTCGGCGTAGACGATCGCGTTGATGTTGATCAAGTTGACGGTCGGCGAGCAGTCGCAGATGACGACGTCGCAGCCGCGCAGGTTCTTCAAGGCCATCTCGAGGCGCCGCTCGCGGCTCGAGCGGGACGCCAGCACCATCTCGATCTCGGCCAGGTCGCGCCCGCCCGAATCGATCACGAATAGGTTCTGCCGCGCTTCGATCACGTCCACCTCGCCGAACTGGAGCAGGTTGCACAGCGTGCGCTCGCCCTTGACGTCGAAGGCGATGGCCACGTTGCGCTGGGGGTCGCAGTCGACGATCAGCACCTTCATGCCGCACAGCGCGAGGCCGTGGCCGAGGTTGATGGCGGTGGTGGTTTTTCCGGTGCCGCCCTTCGATGTGATGATCGCGATCTTCTTCATGGCGCCGCGGCGACGCGAGTCTAGTGCTCGTCGTCGCTCCCGTCGTCGGGTTTCCGGCCCGCGCCCGGGTCGGCGGTGTCGTCGCCGCGACGCAGGCGCTCGCCGTAACGCTGCCAGCCCAGCGAGCGCAGCTTCTTATCGCGGTCCTTGTTGCGGTCCGAGACCGCCGAGTCGATGCTGACGTCGGGCGAAGTACCCGCGTCTTTCCACTCGGACCCGCGCGGCAGCGGTGTCTCGTCGGGCGCGATGGCGTCGAACCCCTTGGGTACCTCGCGCCCGCCCGCATCGTCGACGCGGGGCGGCGACGGCGATCCCAGCACGTCGTCCAATCCGTCGTCGTGCGTGGGCGCGACCGCTTTCCCGGCCGCGCGTTTCGACGGACGCGGCTCGCTCACACCCGGCATCTCCGACGACGGCGCCGTCGTCGGTTCCGGGCCGCCGCCGGCGAGGGTTCGCAGGGCCTCCGTCTGGGTCGCGTACGCGGGAATGAAATTGCGAAACTCCAGACAATCGTATACCTCGAGCAAGTCGGGCCCCATCCCCACCAGCGCCACCGAGCGCGTGGCCTCGAAGGCGCGCGCGAACTGACCCCAGCCGCTGCTCGATATGTATTCGACCTTCGCCAGGTCGAACACGAACGCCCGCGGTGCTCGCTCGAGCTCGCGCCCGAGTTCGTCGGCGATGAGCGAGACCGCAGTGGTCTCGATCACGCCGGCGAGGCGCGCGATGCGGATGCCGTCGGGGCCGTCTTCCCACGAGAGGTCGAGCCCCGGCGTCGCGGCCAGCGACCACACCGAGCGCACCGCTTCGGTGGGCTCGTCGAGGCGCGCCGGCTTGGTCGGTTCCGCGGACGGGGCCTCCATACCCGGCGCCGTGCGCCGAAAATCGTCGATCGCGTCCGCGAACAGATCGAACGACGACAGCACGATGTTGAAGCCCAGCATCGTGAACACGTAGTACACGTCGGGGTCCATCCCGAATAGCTTGATGTCGCCGCCCGCCCGGCGCACTTCGCGCAAGCGCTCGGTGAACACGCCCCAACCGCCGCTGGACACATACTCGACGTGCGACATGTCGGCGACGATCTTCATGCGGCCGCCCGCAATCACCTGGTGCAGCGCCTCGCGCAGGCGTTCCGCGCTCACCGTGTCGATGATCCCGGCCAGCGCCAGCACGGCGACGTCGCCCTTCTCGCCCACCGTGGTCGCCTCGATGCGCAGGCTCTGCCACTCCCGCGCCGCTTCCGAATCCACCGGCTCCATCGCTCCGTCTTCGAAATCCACGCCCGCGCGCAGGTCGTGCTCGGGGGTCGCGGGACGCGCGACCACGGCGGCCCCGCGCGCGTCGGGCGGGAGCGAGAGCCACGCGCGCGCCTCGGTCACGGTGCCGAACGAGCGCAGCACGTCGGCAAAACCCAAGAGCTCGTACACGTCGAACACTTCGGGGGTCATGCCGGAGAGCACGATGTCGCCGCCGCGCTTGCGCAACCCGCCCACTTCACCCACGAAAATCCCCCAGCCACCGCTCGAGACGTACGACACGTCGGTCAGGTCGACGACGATCTTGGCCGCCCCGGCCGCGGTGAGGTCGCGCAGCCGGCGCTCCAGCCCGGCCGACGAGGCCGAGTCGACGTGGCCGGAGAGGCGCACGTCGGTGATACCGTCCGACGTCGACACCGAGACGCCGACGCCTTCGACCTGATACTGAACGGGGGGCGGTTCCGCGCCCGCGCCCGCGGCACTCGCGTCGGGGACCGACGCCGGCGGCAGGACGCCGGGGATCTCGCGCAAGAGGTCGTCGACCAGGTCGCGTGCAGCCGGTTGCCCACGCGTCTCCTTGGCGGCCGGGAGCGCGCCGTCGGCGTCTCGCACCAGCCCGTGCCGGCGCAGGTAGTCGAGGCGGAGCTCTCTGGTATTCATGTTGAGGCGCTTGAGCTCCTCGTACACCATGCGCTCGGTGACGTGGAGCGACGCGTCGCGGCCCTTGTTGTACTCCTCGGTGATGCGCTTGGCTCCCAGATCCGGGTCGGCCGCGATGATGCGCACGATCTCCTTGCGCGCCTCCAGGCTCACGCGCTTGATGCTCACGTCGTCGCGCAGGATGTCGTTGCGCAGCCCCCGCTCGCCCATCACTTCGAGCCGCTTCTTGTAGCGATAGTACGTCGCGGGCGACACCTTCATCTGCCGGCATGCGTCTTTGACGTTCATGCCTTGCACGTCCACCAGGTCGATCAGCTTCCTGCGAATGCCGAACAGGATGTCGTCGGCGGTCATGCGCTCCTTGATCGCCACCACGGTGATGTCGTCGCTCTGGGGATGGCCGGCGGTGAACCCCTTGAGCTCGGCGTCGAGCCGCGATATGAAGTCGTCGGGCGAAAGATGGCCGTGCGTTTTCACGATCTGAATCAGCCGCTCTTCGCCGTACTGCTCGCGCTTCTCGTTCATGGCTTCGGTGACGCCGTCGGTGTAGATCACCAGCATGTCGTCCTTCTTGAGGCGGACTTTCTCCAGGCTGATGGAACGGCGGAACAGCGTCTCGTCGGGGAGGCTGATCCCGACCGGGAAACCGCGCGGGTTCAGAAAGAACGTCTCGCGCGTCTCGTGGCGATAAAGGATCATCGGGTTGTGTCCCGCGCTCGCGTACGAGATGACGCGGTTCTTGGAGTCCAGGATCACGTAGAACATGGTGACGAACATGCCCTTCTTCATGTCGTCGGTCACGAACGTGTTCATCTTGGACATGACGTCGGAGGCGTTGCGGTTCCCGCGCGCCTCCATGCGCAGCGCGGTGCGAATCATGGTCATGACCAGCGACCCGGGGACCCCCTTGCCCGACACGTCGGCCACCACCACGCCGATGGTGTCGTCGTCGACCTGGACGAAGTCGTAGTAGTCGCCGCCCACCTCCGCGGCCGCTTGATACAGCGGCGCGATGTCGTAGCCGCTGATCTCCGGGCGCCGGCGCGGCAGGAGCGACTGCTGGATCTGCTTGGCGACCTCGATCTCCTTCTGCATCTTCTCCTGCTCGAGGATCGAGTCGCGCGCCTTCTTGAACTTCTCGGTGATCTCGTTGAACACGCCCGCGATGGCGCCGATCTCGGCCGGTCCGCGCACGTCGAGCTTGCTGTCCATGTTGCCGTCGCCGATCGCGCGCACGCCGTCGGTGAGCAGCTGAATGGGCCGCACGAAGACCTGCACCAGCCCCATGATGAGGAGGATGCCGACCGCGAAGATGCCCAAGAGCAAGAGGGTCGTCGACAGGCGCGTGTCCTCGATCGCGCCCTCGACCGCGTCCTTGTAAACACCCAGGTGCATCACGCCCACGTCGAAGCGCTGGCCGTCGGCGCCGGGGACGGCTACCCGCACCGCGATGTCGCGAATCTCGCCCTGCTCGGAGTCGTGGCGCGACCACGTCACCGCGCCGTCCTCGGAGATGATCTCGCCGGCCGGGCCGGGGTCGGGCTGGAAGACTTCTTCGACCCGACCCGACGCGCGCACGTTGCCCATCGCGTCCACCACGCGCGCGTAGGCGATCTCGTCGCCCGCGCCCACCAGCTTGGCCAGCTCGGAGGTCAGGTTGGTCTGATCGATCGAGAACTCGCTGGGGTCGACCAGCGTGGACACGCTGCGGCTCGCGATGCTCTCCGCCAGCCGGCGCTTCTCCATCCACTGCGTGGTGCGCTGCCCGTCGATGTCGCTGGTCTGGCGCACCATGATGAAGGCCCAGGCCACCAGCATCAGTGCCGCCAGACCGCCGCTCGCGCGCACCATGAACTTGAAACGAAGCGTGCCGCGCAGCGGCATCTTCTCGGGCAGCACCGCGGCCGAGAAGGCGGCCTGGCTGCGCTTGGTCAGCACGAGCTCGTTGCCGACCTCGGTGGTGCGGTACTCGACCCCGTCCATCAGGCGATTGATGAGGAAGACGCCGAGGCCGCCCTTCTTGCCGGTTTCGACGTACTGGTCGAGGTCGGGGTCCTTGACACTCGCGAAGTCGAAGTGCTTGCCGCGGTCGCGCAGGTGGATGCGCACGCGCCCGGCTTCGATGTCGGCCACCACGCCGATGTCGCCGGTCTCGGTCTTCCCCTCGTAGGCGTGTTTGATGATGTTCGTGCAGGCTTCGTCGACCGCGAGCTTGGTGTTGGCGATCTCGCGCGGGCTGAAACCGGCGTCCTCGCACACCGCGACCACGAAGTCGCGCACCCGCCCGAGCTGGCCTTCCTGCGCCAGCACCGTGAGCTCGCGCCGCTCGTTCCTCTCGACCAAGGCCGGGCGCGCCATACTAGCGGCGCTCCTGCGTGCGGCGCAGGCGCTCCTGCGCCTCCTCGATGCTGCGAGCGACACTCTCGTTGGTGGGGTCGATCTCGAGGATCTTCTGCCACTCCGCGATGGCCTGCGCGTAGTTGTCCTTCGAGAAGTGCTGCATACCCGCCAGGTAGAGCTCGCGGATGCGCGCCTTCTCGGCGTCGGAGAGCGGTGTAGTGCGGCGCTTGGCCAGCGTCATGAGCTTCTTCGCGTCCGCGTGGTCGGGCTGGAGCTGCAAGAGCTCGCGCAGGCCCGTCATCGTGTCCGGGTAACGCCCCTCGTTGTACGCCGTGAGGGCGTCGTTGTAGAGCGTCACGATGCGGAGCTTGCGCTGGGTAGCGCTGTAGTCCTGCGACACCGACTCGATGCGCCCCCGGATGCGCGTGATGGCGGCACGCGCCTGGGGATCGTCGGGGCGGTACTGCTGGACGTTGTTCCACTCGGCGATCGCTTCGGTGAGGCGCCCGCCGTTCTCGTAGTTGCGCGCGCGCGATACGTGGCCGCGCACGATCTCGTCGATCTTGAGGTTGGTCTTTTCGAGGTACTCCTGCGCGCCCGCGTGGGTCGAATCGATCGCGAGAATCGCGCGCCACTCGGTGCGCGCGCCCAGGAAGTCACTCTGGTCGTAGCGGTCGAGTCCCTCCGCGAAGCGCGTGCGAATCACGGCCTGGTTCTCGACGTCGCGCACCGAGGCGGCTTGCTCGGCCAAGAGGCGCTCGCGCGCCTCCGAGGCCGCCGCCACCGCTTGGGCGTCGTCGGGGACGAACTCGAGCACGACCTGCCACTGCGCGAGGGCGCCCGAATAGTCGCCCGCGGCTTCCATTTCCTGCGCGCGCTTGCGCAACGCCTGCACGCGCGAGTCGAAGGTCTTTTGGATGAGTAGCCGTTCCTCTTCTGCGCGCGTGCGCGCGATCTCTTCGCGCTTCTCCTCCAGGGTATTGCCCCAGGCACCGGTGAAGGCATAGGCCTGGGTCGAACCCGCTTCGTCCTTCGAGTAGTAGGCCATGTCGAGGCCGTAGTCGAACGCACCCACGCCCAGTCCGAAGGTCGCGGTGTCGTCGTCGAAGCCCGCGCGCAAAGCCAGGAACTTCGAGAACGCGTACTCGGCGCCCGCGTGGAAGCGCCCGTCGGCGCGCTCGGGCATGTCGTACTGGAGCAT
>DASPGK010000368.1:0-2056 GCA_035620655.1 Candidatus Krumholzibacteriia bacterium | reverse complement strand
CCACGATCTTGAGGAGCGTCTCCAGCGAGATGGCGGCATTGATGCCGGTGCTGATGTCATACAGGCGCGACAGCTCGTTGGCGCGCGACTCCGACTCTTCACGCTTCTTCCGCATGCGCTCGAGCGAGGTGCTCATGCGATCCTGGAAGGCGTTCGACAGATAGATGACCAGGCTCACGAACGCGCCGATCACCAGCAGCGAGCCAGCCAGGTAGTGCTTGTTCATGTACACGCCGGGCGACGCGTTGTAGACCGTGTAGTGCGGGATGGTGCCCTGCATCTCGAGGTGTCCGATCACGCCCAGCGCGATCAGAGCCGCCGACACGAAGAAGGCGGTCGTGACCTTCCACGAAAACGTGTTGCACACGAAGAAGAGCGGAATCGTCAACAGGAACAGGAACGGACTCTCGACGGTCCCGGTGAGGTAGATGAGCCCGATCACGGCCGCGAGGTCGACGTAGCTCGAGTACCAAAGGAGCGCGATGTTACGCCGCTTCTTGTCCCAGCCCAGGCGCGATCCGACCGCGCCCCACAGCCACTCGCCGCTGTATTGCATGAAGGCGGCGGCCAGGAACAGAATCACCAGCACGTTCGTCTGGTACGCGAGGTCGCCGAGGAAACGCGCGGCGAACACGATCCCGAAGAACGCGAACAGCTCGATGAATCTCAAGTACAAGATGCTCAACGGACTCGACTCCAAGGCGCGCGTGTCCGGGCCCCAGCCCGACGCGCTTTTCACGGGCGCACCACCCCGGCGCTCCCGCCGGACTTGGTGAAAGGCAAGGTCACGAAGACGGTCGTGCCCTTGCCGGGATCGCTACGAATCGACACTTCGCCCTCGCACATGTCGACCAGGTTTCGCACCAGCGTCAGCCCCAGGCCGCTACCCTCGATCTGGCTCGCGTCCAAGCGCACGAACGGCATGAAGATCCGCTTCACGTCGTCGGGCGCGATGCCGGCGCCATAGTCGATGACGCGCAGCTTCAGCAGCTCGCGGTCGCCCGCGCCGCGCTTGTCCATCGACGTCTCCGCCTCGACACGAACCGCGGAACCCTCGGGCGAGTACTTGAGCGCGTTCTCCAGCAAGTTCAGCACGATCAGCTTCACCGCGTAGCGATTCAGGCGCACGCGCGGGAAGCGATCAGCGACCACGATGCGCACGCGCTCCTTGGCGCGCAGGCGCTCGGGCGTCTGCTCGATGGCGTCGACGATGGTCTCCAGCATGTCGACCGACTCGGCGGCCGGCTCTCCGCTGCCGCCGTCCACCTTGAGCAGGTCCAGGTAGAACGCGTTGAGCTCGTTCAGCAGCGCGCATTCGACGCGCGCTTTCTCGATGAAAGCCAGCGCGGCGCTCAAGCCCGCCTTCTCCACGTCCTCGTGCGCGAGTTCGAGGTAGCCGCTGATGGCGGTGGTGGGCTTCTTGAACTCGTGGCCCATGACCAGACGCGTCGACGCGATCACGCGCCGGTAGAACTCCAAGCGCTGGCGAAGCAGGTTCGCTTCGATGCGCGCTTCGTGCAGGAGCGCTTCGAGTACGGCGGTCTTGTCTTCGGCGGTACGAATGTCCATGTTCCCCTCTTACTTGCGCGTCGGCGTGTTCTTGGTCGCGCCGTCTTGGCGGCGCTCCTTGACGACGACGCTGCCTTCGATTCGTTTCCCGTATTCCTTCAGGCTGGAAGCGATGTCGTTCACTTCCGCGAAGTGCTCGATCTGGTTGTCCGTGCTCTTGACCAGCGCGATGGTGACCGACATGACGGGAATGCGCTTGAGCTCGCCCTGGCGGTCGCGCACCTCGAGGTAGCCGCGTTTGACGTCTTCTTGGTCGAGCAGGAGCAGCGTGCCCTTGTCGAACTCGTCGACGACGTACTGCGCCATGATCTCGGCGCGCGAGGGCGGAACCACCATCACGAAGTCGTCGCCGCCGATGTGGCCCACGAAGTCGTCGTTGCCGCCCAGCTTGACCACCGTGCGGCGCAGCACGTCGGCCATGAACTCGATGATGTCGTCGCCCTTTTGGTAGCCATAGTAATCGTTGAAGCCCTTGAAGTTGTCGATG
>DASPGK010000367.1:0-2182 GCA_035620655.1 Candidatus Krumholzibacteriia bacterium | reverse complement strand
CCGGGCGGGCGCGAGATCGTGTTCCTCTCCGACCGCTCGGGTTCGCCGCAGCTCTACTTGATGGACCGCGACGGCAGCAACGTGCGTCGCTTGACGTTCACGGGCGGCTACAACGCCTCGCCCGCGTGGTCGCCGCGTGGCGACCTCATCGCATTCTCGACCCGCATGGGCGCCGAGTTCCAGATCGCGGTCATCACCCCGGACGGGCGTGATGGACGGCTCATTACCAAGGACAATCACAGCCACGAGGACCCGAGGTGGGCGCCCGACGGCCGCCATCTCGTCTGTACCGAGCGCGGCAGCGGCGAGTCGGTTTCCGTGGTTGACATTGTTACGGGGGGTAAGAGAATATTGGCCCAGGGTTCCGACCCCGATTGGTCGACCCCTTAATTTGATTACACTTAGCGCGTCTTGCCCCGGACGCCACTTTTTCAACTTGTCACGCACATCGGCTTTCCAGGAGGTCATGGGATGATCAAACGATTGATGGTGCTCGCGGCGATTCTGTCGCTCGTGGCGGTCGCGGGTTGCGGCGGAAAGAAGGCGGTCGAGCCCACCCCGACGGATACCGGCTCGTCGACGCCGGTCGAGGAGCCGCAAGAAGCCCCGGTCGAAGAAACGTCGTCAGGCAATACCGACATGTCGCCGATCTCGCTCAGCGACATTTTCTACGATTTCGACCAGTACAACCTGACGTCGGAGGCCAAGGGGACTTTGGAGGCGAATGCGCGCGAGCTCAAGCGCGTGGGTGACGCGGCCATCACGATCGAGGGTCACTGCGACGAGCGCGGTACCAAGGCGTACAACCTCGCCCTCGGCGACAAGCGCGCCAACGCGGCCAAGGCCTACTTGGTCTCGCTCGGTGTCACGTCCTCTCGCATCACGACCATCAGCTACGGCAAGGAGCGCCCGTTCGACACGGGGCACAGCGAAAGCGCCTGGGCGAAGAATCGTCGCGCGCACTTCGTGACGAAGTAGCTCGGGAGGAGTCCTCGACGTGCGTCGCATCGCGTTCGTGTTGGTAGTGGCGGTTGGTTCGGCGGCTCTGTCGGGCTGTTGGGGCGCGAAGTGGGCCAAGGGGCCTATCAATGCCGAGAAGGCGAGCCTCAAGGCCGACACGCTTCGGGCCGAGCAGCGGCGAATGGCCGAGCAACTCGACCGGGTCGAGCGGCAGTTGGCCGCCGAGTCGGAAGAGCGCACCGCGTCGCAGGCGCGCCTGGCGTCCACGCTCAGCGATGTCGAGGAAATGCTGCGCATACTCTCGAGCCGCATCGAGGACAACGAGCAGATGCAGTTGAACCGCGGGGGGCGCGATCGCTCGAGCGGATCGCGTCCCTCCGTCGGCTCCGCCCCTGCGCCGACCGACTCGGCGGCGTTAGCCGCGCAAGCCGCCGAGGACCTCTATCGCGCCGCGTACCTCGACGTGACGCGCGGCAACTACGACCTGGCCGCGCCCGCGTTCCGGGACTACTTGGCCAAGAACCCGTCGGGCGCGCGTGCCGCCGAGGCCCACTACTACCTGGGCGAGTGCGAATACGCGACCGAGCGCTGGCTCGAGGCCGCGGGGCAGTTCCAGCAGGTGGTGCGCGACTACCCCAAGGCACGCCTGGTGCCCGCCGCGTATCTCAAGATGGGGCACTCGTACACGCAGCTCGAAGAGCGGGGGCTCGCCGGGCAGGCGTACCGCGCGCTCATCGAGAAGCACCCCAACTCCGAAGAAGCCAAACAGGCCCGCGCCGCCCTGAACGAGCTCGGCGGATAGCCGGTCGTTCGCCGCCGTGGGCGAAGTCGCACTCTACTTTTCCGGTCTCGTCGTACTCCTGCTCCTCTCCGCCTTCTTTTCGGGGTCCGAAGCCGCTCTCTTCTCGCTTTCGCGCAGCCAGCAGCGCGTGCTCCGCGACGCTTCACCCGGCGGTCGCGTCGCCGTCCGCCTGCTCGCGCACCCGCGCCCGCTTCTCATAACGGTCCTGGTCGGCAATCTCGCCGTCAACGTGCTGGCCACCAGCACCGCCACCGCGCTCGCCATCGACGCCTTCGGTGCGCGCGGGGTGGGGCTCGCGTTCGCCGTCATGTCGATGCTCATCATGGTACTCACCGAGATCGTCCCCAAGGCGCTCGGGATGCACTGGGCCCCGCGCGTGGCGCCCGTGGTGGCGCTCCCGCTCTCGATCATCCACGTTCT
>DASPGK010000366.1:0-2285 GCA_035620655.1 Candidatus Krumholzibacteriia bacterium | reverse complement strand
CCCGACGAAGTCAACGCGCGGTTGCCGCTCGCGGTACTCGCGTTGCTCGGCGGCCCCAGCGTCGCGGGCGTTCTCCTCACCGTGGTCACCGACGGCCGGGCGGGACTCCTTGAACTCATGGCGCGCCTGCGCCGCGGGCGCGTGGCCACCCGCTGGTACGTCGTCGCGCTGGCGGTCGCGCCGCTCCTCGCGGCGTCGCTCCTGCTCGCGCTCTCGCTTCATTCGCGCGTGTTCCTCCCTGCGTTCCTCGCCACCGAGGACGCGCGTCACCTGATCACGTCAGGCCTCGTGATCGCGGTCGGGGCCGGGGTTTTCGAAGAGGTGGGCTGGACGGGCTTCGCGATCCCGCGACTACGGCGACGGCACGGCGTACTCGCGACCGGGCTGATGGTGGGGTTCGCGTGGGCCGTGTGGCACGTGCTGCCGGCCTACTGGATGAGCAGCATGGTGCACGGGCCGCTCGCGCTCACCAGCTACGTGCTCGACCCGTTCTTGTTCTTGCTGCCGTTCCGCGTGCTGATGGTGTGGGTGTACGACCACACCCACAGCGTGCTCGTGGCGATGCTGATGCACACGAGCCTCACCGCCACCGCGCGCATCGTCACGCCGACGCTCGCGGGCGCGAACCTGATCGCGTTCGATCTCGCGTGGACGGTCGCGATGTGGGTAATCGTCGCCGTCGCCCTCCGCGGTCGCGCACGCGGCCGGTAACTACTCCGCCGGCTTCGCGCCCCTGGCCTCCTGCGCGAGGGCCTGGGCCTCGGGAGTCGCGAACGGGAAGTAGTCGAGCACGTCGTACTCCCACACGTTGGTCGGGAATATCACCACCAACTCGGCCACCTCGTCGTCCAAGTTCTGGAACGAATGGGGCACCATGGGCGGAATGTTGATGATGTACGGGCCCTCCATCACGAACATCTTGTCACCCAGCGCATAGAGTATCTTCTGCCCTTCCAGCAGCACGTGGGATTCCTCGCCCATGTGGGTGTGCATGGGCGGCGCGCCCCCGGGCGCGGTGTAGGTGATGCCGATGGTCAGATTGCGATACCCGTGCCGCTGTCCCTCCATGACGTGGACGTACTCGCCCGGACCGGGATTGATCACCTCGAGATCGCTCTTGGAGAGCGCGAAGTCCTTGACCTCGGTCATCAGGGGCGGCTGGAACACGCCGGGCACGCGCCGGGTTTCGAGCACGCCGTGGGGATGGTGCTGCGCGTGTAACGCTTTTCTCGCGTCGTCGACGTCGAGAATCAACTCGCCGTGCTCGATCCTCTGCCCCGGTTGTGCGTCCGCCGACGAATGCGTCACCACCGGCTCGGGCGGTTGGGCGGTCGCCGTCGCCACGTCCGCCGGCGGCGTGGAATCCGACGAGCACGCGTGCAGAGCCATCGTTACCAAGAGAGCGGCGATCCAACGGAGCTTGAGATTCACGGTTTCCTCCTGTGGCCGTTGCCTACGCCTTTGCGTAGTCGTAGAACCCGCGTCCCGTCTTTCTCCCCAGGCGTCCGCCCGCGACCATCTTGCGCAAGAGCGGACACGGGCGATACTTCGAATCTCCCAGGTCGCGGTGCAGGACTTCCATGATGGCGAGGCACACGTCGAGGCCGATCAAGTCGGCCAGCGCGAGCGGGCCCATCGGGTGCGCCATGCCGAGCTTCATCACGTCGTCGATGGCTTCCTGGGTGGCGACACCTTCCATCAAGCAGAACACGGCCTCGTTGATCATCGGCATCAGGATGCGATTCGACACGAAGCCGGGGTAGTCGTGGACTTCGACCGGCGTCTTTCCGAGCCAGCGGCACAAGTCGAGGGTCGCGGTGGTGGTGGAGTCGTCGGTCTCGAGGCCGCGAATCACTTCCACCAGCTTCATGACCGGGACCGGGTTCATGAAGTGCATGCCGATGAAGCGCGCGGGCTTCGGGACCACCGCACCCAGCTCGCTGATCGAAATGGAAGACGTGTTGGTGGCGAGAATCGCCTGCTCGTCGACGCGCGTCGCAACCTCCGCCCAAACCTTTTTCTTGAGGTCGACTTTCTCGCTGACCGCCTCCACCACGAGCTGACTCCCGGTGGTGGCCTCGAGCGAGGTGTCGGTGCGAATGCGGCCCAGGATCTCGTTCTTGGTCGCGAGCGTGATGGTTTCTTTGCGCAGGAGCCGGTCGAGGCTGGCATCGATCGACGCGAGCCCGCGCTTGACGAACTCGGCGTCGACGTCGATCAGCTTGACGAAGTGCCCGCTGGCCGCGAACACCTGCGCGATACCGGCGCCCATGGTGCCCGCGCCG
>DASPGK010000365.1:0-6086 GCA_035620655.1 Candidatus Krumholzibacteriia bacterium | reverse complement strand
TCCGCCGCGCGCGTGCTGGCCCACGCCGAGAGGATCCATGCCGCCATGGCCGACGCGTGCGCCTCGCTCTACGACGACGAGGCCTCCGCGTCCGCGATCACGGGGCGCGTCGAGCGCCACGTCGCGCCTTTGGCGCCGCTCGACCCGCGCATCGCCGAGGTGTCGGAACTGCTCACGCAGGCGCGCACTGCGCTCGACGAAGCCGCGACACGCGCACGCGCCGTCATCGACGGGCTGGACTTCGAGCCCGCCGAGGTGGAACGGTTGCAGGAACGCTTGGACGCGCTCACGCGACTCGAGCAGCGCTACCGCCTCGACGTCGAGACGCTGATCGAGACCGCGCGCGCGTGGAAGGAGAGCCTCGCGCACATCGAGGACGCGGACCAACGCCGCGGTGAATTGTCGCGGGAGGTCGCGCTGCGCGCGGCCGCCGTGTCCGAGACCGGCCTCGCGCTCACGCGCACCCGCACGCGCGCCGCGGCGGAACTCGACCGCCGGGTGACCGCGGAACTCTCGAACCTGCACATGAAGGGCGCGACCTTTCGCACCGTGGTGGCGCACGAGCCCGACCCCGACGGCGCGGTGCGCGTCGCCGGCGCCGGCCTGGTCGCGTTCGAAGACGGCCTCGACGTCGTGCGCATGCGCGCGCGCACCAACCCGGGCGAAGCGGAAGGCGGAGTGGAAGCGATCGCGTCGACGGGAGAGCTGTCGCGCATGGCGCTGGTGATCAAGTCGCTCACGGGCTCGGGGAACGCGGGCACCACACTCGTGTTCGACGAGATCGACGCGGGTGTCGGCGCCGATCTGGGCGACGTGCTCGCGGAGAAACTGCTTGCGCTCGCCGCGCGGCATCAAATACTGTGTATTACTCACATGCCTCAAATCGCCGCCAAGGCGCCGGTGCACATCGGTGTCGCGAAGAATGTCGAAGCGGACCGCACACGAGTGCGGCTCGCGCGCTTGGAAGGCGACGAACGCACGCGCGAGATCGCGCGCATGCTGGGCGGCGACGAGGGGAGTGAGCGGCGCATGGCGCTTGCGCGCGAGCTCCTCGCACCCGCGCCGCGGCGAACCCCGACGTCAGGTCGCGTGCGCCCGTAGCTCAGCCTGGATAGAGCACTGGCCTCCGGAGCCAGGTGTCGCAGGTTCGAATCCTGCCGGGCGTACCATTTCTCCGTTAGTCAGGTCCGACGTGATCCGCTGGATATTCCGATTGCTGCTCACTCTCTTGGCCGCGCGTCTCCTGGCCCGGGCGACGCGTGAGGCACGGACCGAGCGCCCCCGACCGCGCGGAACGCAGGCGTTTCACCCAGGCAGAGACGCCGGGCGGGAAAATTCGCCCCGGTCCGAACCCCTTTCGCCCCATCCGATCGAGGACGCGGACTACGAAGATCTCCCTCGGTCGTCGGGGTAGCCGGTGTTTTTCACCCCCAAGCGACGCCCGACGGCCCACCGGCTCCTGGGCCGTCACGGACGGGATCGCCGCGCCCGCCGCGAGCACGCGACCACCCTCTACGTCACGGGTTCGATCCAAGTGGCGCTCGCGGTCGCCTTGGCGGCGGCCGGTTTCGTGGCATTCCAAGCCGTCCAGGCCCACGCGCGGGACGTCGACGCCACGACGCGCCTGGCTCTTCCGGGGGCGTTCGTCATCGGGGCCTTGGTCACGCTGCGGAGTGCGCTGCGCAACCTCCGGCTCGCGAAAGCGGAGGCAGCCCGCTCCAATGAGGGCGACGAAACGGCTCGCTGAACACCCGCCGACGACGGTCGCACAAGGATTGCCTAAGTAGTCGTTTTCACAGTAAGTTAACCTCCCCGATGGCATGCGATTTGCACGGACTCACGGGGTTCCTCCGAGGCCAAGCGAACTTCACGTATCAGACGAGGCACGACGCGTAATAGCCTGCGATGAAAAAGATTATCCGACATCGCGATGTCCTGTTCTCGACCTTGTCGGAGATCACCAGCCTGATCGTGGCCGGCCACGACAAGCGGATGATCTTCCGCCGTGTCCTGGACTGCGCGAGCCGCGTGCTCGATGCGGAGAAGGTCCATCTCTTCGAACTCGAGGGTAACCAGATCGTCCGGTACACGCGCGACCAGCAGTCCGGCGACGCCGAGCCCAAGGTCGAACTCCTCCAGGAGACCGCGGGCCGGCTGGGCTGGATGATCAAGGAAACCGAGAGCGATCCCTTTACGCCCGGCCGCGAACTCGGACTCGACGTGCCCATGCTCGCGGAGAGCCTGGGCGACGAGACCGCGAACCGCGTCATCATCAGCGCGCCGCTGGTGGCCAAGCGGTCGATGTTCGGATTGCTGATCGCCATCCACCGGGACGGCGCCATGTACCGGCCCGACGACATCCAGCTCCTGACGTTGCTCGCCAACCAGGCCGCGATCGCCGTCGAGAACGCGCTCCTGTACCAGAAGCTCGAAAAGGAAGCCATCACCGACGCGCTCACCCAGGTGTACAACTACCGGTTCCTCATGTCGTCGCTGGAGGGCGAGATCAAACGCGCCCGCCGCTTCAAACAGACGTTCTCATTCGTCATGCTCGATGTCGATAACCTGAAGTCGTACAACGACCGCCACGGCCACTTGAGCGGGAGCCAGGTCCTACGCGAAGTGGCCGGGATCATCAAGACCAACTGCCGCGAGATCGATTTCGTGAGCAAGTACGGCGGCGACGAGTTCGGCGTGTTGCTCCCGCAGACCAAGTTCGGCGGGGCGGAGAAGGTCACGCAGCGCATCATCGACGCCGTCCGCGACCACAAGTTCGACGGCAAACGCAAGCGACTCATCACGTGCAGCGCGGGGATCTCGTCCTTCCCGCGCGACGGCCAGACCGCGCAAGAGATCATCGACGCCGCCGACAAGGCGCTCTACCAGGCCAAGCGGACCGGCAAGAACAACGTGGTCACCACCGAGAGCTTGATCGAGGAAATGGCGTAGGCGCGCCGCTCGCGGCGTGAGGCGCCAGATTGGACTTGTCGCTCGAGCGCAGGTCCGTATAGGCTCGCCGCGTTCATTGTGGAAAGGAAGGCAATGTCTCTCATCGAACGAATTCGCGCCCGCGACGCCCGGGTGGCCGTCATCGGATTGGGCTACGTCGGCCTGCCGCTGGCGGTCGAGCTGGCGCGCGCAGGCTTCCACGCGGTCGGCATCGACGTGGTCGAAGAAAAGGTGCGACGCGTCAATGCCGGCGATAGCTACATCAAGGACATTCCGTCCGAGGTGCTGGCGGAGTGCGTCACGTCGGGCCGCCTGACCGCGACCAGCGACTTCTCGGTGCTCGCGACCTGCGACACGGTCAACATCTGCGTGCCCACGCCGCTGCGCAAGACGCGCGACCCGGACATCTCGTACATCGTCTCTGCGGTCGAGGAGATCAAGAAGTACATCCACAAGGATATGCTGGTGGTGCTGGAGTCAACCACGTACCCCGGGACCACCGAGGAAGTCATCCTGCCCATGCTCGAGCGCGACGACTTCAAAGTAGGCCGCGACTTCTTCCTGGCCTTCTCGCCCGAGCGCGTCGACCCGGGCAACCCGCGCTTCAACACCAAGAACATCCCGAAGGTGGTGGGCGGGATCACGCCCGCGTGCACCGACGTGGCGAGTGCCTTGTACGCGAGCTCGTTGACGACCGTGGTGCCGGTCAGCTCGGCGAAAGTGGCGGAGACGGTCAAACTCTTGGAGAACACGTTTCGCAGCGTGAACATCGGCTTGGTCAACGAGATCGCACTCATGTGCAACAAAATGGATATCGACGTGTGGGAAGTGATTCGCGCGGCGGCGACCAAGCCCTTCGGATTCATGCCGTTCTATCCCGGCCCCGGGTTGGGTGGACACTGCATCCCGATCGATCACTTTTACCTGTCGTGGAAGGCGAAATTGGCCGGCTTCGAGGCGCGCTTCATCGAGCTCGCGGGCCAGATCAACGGCTCGATGCCCGAGTACGTCGTGAGCCGCGTGGCCGAGGCCCTCAACCGGCGCAAGAAAGCGCTCAACGGCTCGCGCGTGCTGGTGGTGGGGGTCTCGTACAAGGCCAACATCGACGACATCCGCGAGTCGCCCTCGCTCGACGTCATGCGGCTGTTGAAGCGCGCCGGCGCCGAGGTCGTGTACCACGACCGCTTCGCCAACGCCGACGACCCCGAGCTCGCGCACGCCGAGGCCGAGTCCATCGAGCTCACGCCCAAGGCGCTGGCGACGTGCGATTGCGCCGTCATCGTCACCGGGCACGAGGGCGTCGACTATAAGGCGTTGCTCGCAAGCGTTCCCGTCGTCGTCGACACGCGCAACGTCTACGCGGGCGTCGCGTCCGAGAAGATCGTGCGCCTCTAGCCGGTGGGAGACCCGACCATGACCACTTATCTCGTGACGGGCGGCGCCGGCTTCATCGGCTCGAACATCGTCGACGAACTCGTGCGCCGCGGCGCGCGCGTGCGCGTGCTGGACAATTTCTCCACCGGCCGCGCCGAGAACCTGCGCGAGGCGGCGGATCGTATCGAGTTGATCGAGGGCGACATACGCGACGAAGCCGCCGTCGAGCGCGCGGTGCGCGGCGTCGATTTCGTCCTGCATCAGGCCGCACTCGCGTCGGTGCCGCGTTCGATCGCCGACCCGGTGTCGAACAACCAGGTCAACGTCCAGGGAACGCTCAACGTGCTGGTCGCCGCCCAGCGCCACAACGTGAAGCGTGTCGTGTACGCGTCGTCGTCGTCGGTGTACGGCGACAGCGAGGAGCTGCCCAAGATCGAGACCATGACGCCCAACCCGAAGTCGCCCTACGCGGTGGCCAAGCTCGCGGCCGAGCACTACTGCCGCGTCTTCGCCGACCTGCACCAGATGACGACGGTGTCGCTGCGCTACTTCAACGTGTTCGGTCCACGCCAGGACCCCACGTCGCAGTACAGCGCCGTGATTCCCATTTTCGTGCGCTGCCTGCTGCAGGGGCAGGCCCCCACCATCTACGGCGACGGCGAGCAGTCGCGCGACCTCACCTATATCGAGAACGTGGTGCGCGCCAACCTGCTCGCGTGCGAGGCGAACGTGGCGGGCGGGCGCGTGTACAACATCGCGTGCGGCGGTCGGTACACCATCAACCAGGTGTTCCAGGCCCTCGAGAAGCGCATCGGGTCCGGTCTCTCGCCGCGCTACCAAGCGCCTCGGGCGGGCGACGTCAAGCACTCGATGGCGGACATCTCTCGCATCCGCCGTGATCTAGGATTCGAGCCGTCGGTCGGATTCGAAGCCGGTATCGACGCGACGGTACGCTGGTATCAGGATGCGGGACTCGAGACGCTGGGGAAGTAAGACGATGACGACGTATTTGAACATGGTGCGCACACCGGTCGGCCGCGCGTTGGTCCTGCTGGTCGCAGTGACCTTCGCGAACGCCACACTGGGCGTCGCGGGGGCGGTGGCCCAAGTCCAGGCTCCGCAGACCCAGACCCAGCAACAGGCGCTGCCCGCCGACTACCGCGTCGGGCCGGGCGATGGCATATTTCTCTCGGTACCGCAGCGCTCCGACTTGAACCGCGATCTGGTGGTCGATGCCAACGGCAACGTGAACATGCCGCTCATCGGGCGCGTGCTGGTTCGAGGCATGACCGACAGCGAGATCGAATCGCGGTTGCTGCAGGCATTGCGCGAGTACTATCCGAGCGTCAACCGGGTCGAAGTGAGCATCACGCGCGCCTCGAGCAACGTGATCTGGATCAGCGGGGAAGTGAAACTGCCGGGCAAGTACTCCTTCACGCATCCCATCAACGTATGGGAAGCGATTCGCGAGGCGGGCGGACCCAACGCGACCGCTTCGCTGGAAGCGGTGCGCGTGATCAAGGACCGTTCGCGGGGAGGCACCACGTCGCTGGTCGACGTGTCGGCTGCGATGGAAGCGGGCTCGGTCGACAAGCTCCCGGGCCTCGATCCGGGCGACACCATCATCGTGCCGGCCCGGCAGCTGGAGTACACGGGCAGCCAGGGCATCAACGTGATGGGCGGCGTCGTGAAGCCCGGGGTGTACCCGATGCAGGGCCGACAGGACCTGATGACCGCGCTCTTGCAAGCCGGGGGACCCAGCG
>DASPGK010000364.1:0-3192 GCA_035620655.1 Candidatus Krumholzibacteriia bacterium | reverse complement strand
CGCTGCGCCAGCCCAAGGGGCGCGTGAATCTCGCGGCGCAGCGCGCGCTCGAGCGGTGGGTCTTGTTCGGCTGCGACCGCGTGGTCGCCAACACGATCGGGAATCGCGACGCGCTCCTCTCGGCCTTCCCGCGCCTGGATCCGGCGCGGGTGCGCGTCGTGCCCAACGCCTTCGACACCGAGACCATGCCGCCTGCCGCCGACGCGGGCGATCCCGCGCTCGCCTGCGACATCGCCTATTTCGGCGAGATCTACCCCGGAATGCTCGACGCGTACTTCGAGGCGCTGCGCGTGCTGGTCGCGCGCGAGGCCGCGAGCGCGCCCCGCCTCCACGTCTTCGGGCGCGTCGACGCGGCGGACGTGCACCGCGTCGCGCAATCCGGCCTGGGATCCCACATCGTCTTCAAGGGCGTGGTGTCGTACGCGCGCAGCCTCGCACTGATGCGCTCCGCGCGCTCGCTGCTCCTGCTCTTGCCCGACGGGGAATCGATGGCCACCTGCGTGCCGAGCAAGCTCTACCCGTATCTGTTCACGGGACGCCCGGTGCTGGCATTCGTCCCGCCCGGCGACGCGGCCCGCGTGGTAGAGGAAACCGACTCGGGTGAAGTCGTGACCCCGGGTGAGCCGGCGGCCACGGCCGAGCGCCTGCGCGCCTTCGTCGAGCGCGTGCGCCGCGGAGAATCGGGCGGGGCCGGGCGCGGGAATGCGCGCGACCGCTATGCGATGGATCGCGTGGCGGGCGACATCCACGCGATCCTCGAGGAGGTCGCGGCCCGTGTCTAACCAGCGCATCACGGTCGCAACGACGCTGGCGGCGGTGGGGCTGGCCGCCTTCGGCGTGGGCTACCTGCTCCTGCAATCGACGTCCATGGGTGCGGCCGCCGCCGTGGCGTTGATCGGCATGACCGTGATCTTCGTCGACCCCTTCGTCGGGCTGGTCACGTATCTCTTGTTCCTCTACACGCGCCCACAGGACTACGTGCTCGCGCTCCAGAACATGCCCATCATGGTCGCGCTGAGTGTGGCCACCTTCGGGCTCATGGTGCTGCACATGGCGGTGCGCCATCGCATGATCGTGCTGGCGAAAGTGCCCCAGAACCTGCTCATGGTCTGGTTCTACGCCGCCATCATCATGTCGCACGTGGTGTGGCTCAATCCCGCCACGACCATCGAAGCGACCATGGAGTTTCTCCCGACCTTGGTGATGTACTTCCTCGTCTCCACGTTGGTGTCGACCCACGGCAAGCTCAAGTTCACGGTCAATCTGATCGTCATCGGGACGTTGTTCCTCGCCATCACGGGCTTCATCCAGTACTTCACCGGAACCGGGCTGGGAGGCAAGGAAACCTACGAGGGACGCATTCAGGCCGTCGGCATCTTCTCCGATCCCAACGACCTGGGGCTCGCGCTGGTGGTCGTGCTCCCGTTCTTCTATTTGAAGCTCACCGAGGACTCGAAGCTGTGGCAGAAGCCGCTCGCGCTGATCGGCCTGGGCATCATTCTGTACGCGCTCTTCCTGACCCAGTCGCGCGGCGGCATCCTCGCGCTGGGCGTGATCTTGGTCCTGCTGTTGACACGGCGGCTGGGGAGGACGTTCGGCATGGTCACCGGCGCGGTGGTATTCCTCGCCATCTTCGCGCTGGCCCCGCGCATGGGCAGCATCTCGACCGAGGAAGCGTCCGCGCACGGCCGGGTCGAGGCGTGGAGCGTGGGGCTCGACCTGTTCGAGACCTACCCCATATTTGGGGTGGGTATGAACAATTTCACGCAATATCATTTTCGAACCGCGCACAATTCCTTCGTGCTGTGCGCCACCGAGCTGGGGATGTTCGGGCTCTACCCCTGGATCATGCTCATCTACCTGTCGATCAAGAACAACGAGTTCGTGGCGAGCGCGGTGCGCGGAATGCGGATGCGCGACGTGGCGGTCTACGTCGAGACGATTCGATACGGGCTGATCGCGTTCTCGGTGGGCGCGTATTTCCTATCACGCACGTATAACGAGGTCCTGTTCCTGTTCGTGGGTCTCTCCGCGGCCGTGACCAACATCTTCGTCAAGGAGAGCAGCGAGCGTTACCTGTTGATCGAAAAGCGGGACTGGATCAACGGACTGTTGTGGACCGCGGGCGCGTGGGTTATAACCAAGATGTTTCTCATTGCAACGTGGTAGCAGCCAGCATCCATATACACGCGGCCACGGTGGTTCGCATCCTCCTATCGGCGGCGGTCGCCGTCGGCGGACTGCGGGCGTACCGCGTGCTATCGCGCAAGAACGTCGACCGCATCGCGCGGGCCGCGTTCGCGCGCCCCAGGATGGCCGCCGAGGGCACCACGCACATCTTCGTGTGCGTGGCGGACCACTTCGAGCCCTATTGGCTCAATCCCGGCCGTGCCGTGGCCCACGAACGCGTGCGCCGGTGGATCGACGGCTACCCGCGCGCGGTGGAAGGGATCCACGACAACGGCGGCAACGCGCCGCGACATACCTTCTTCTACCCGCAGGAAGAGTACGACCCGCATTGTCTCGACATGCTCGCGACGCTGGCGCGCGCGCCTGGGCGAGGTAGAGGTCCACCTGCACCACGACCGGGACACCGCCGAGGGCCTGCGCGAGAAGCTGGTGCGCTTCACGAGCGACCTGCATTCGAAGCACGGGCTCCTGCACATCGACCGCGCGACCGGCCGCCCCGAGTACGCGTTCATTCACGGCAACTGGACGCTCGACAACTCCGACCCGGACGGGATGTACTGCGGCGTCAACGGCGAGTTGCGCGTGCTCGCGCAGACCGGGTGCTACGCCGACTTCACCTATCCGTCCGCGCCCCACCCGACGCAGCCGCCCATCATGAACAGGATCTACTACGCCACCGACGACCCGACCCGGCGGCGCTCGCACTGGAAGGGGATCGACGCCCACTACGGGCGCGCGGGCTCGGGGACGCTGCTCTTGGTGACCGGACCGCTGTGCGTGAATTGGAGGAAGCGCCGGCGTTTCCTGCCGGCGATCGAGAACGGCGACATTACCGACTTGAATCCCGCCGTGCCGGCGCGCGTAGACGCGTGGGTTCGAACGGGCGTGCACGTGCGCGGCTTTCCGCGCTGGGTCTTCGTAAAGGCCTACACCCACGGGGGCCAGGAGCCGAACGCCGAACACCTGCTGTCGGACCGCGCGGGCGGCCTGTCGGCCATGTAT
>DASPGK010000363.1:0-8782 GCA_035620655.1 Candidatus Krumholzibacteriia bacterium | reverse complement strand
AAGCCCTCGCCCATGGGGACGATCTCGAAGTTCCCCAGCGTCTGCGCCGAATGCAGCTCGCCGTAGTCCCACGAGCCCTTGATGAACTGGATCATCTTGACCTTGAAGCCCACGCCCACGGCGCGAAACGCGGTACCGATGGCAGCCGTCGTCTTGCCCTTGCCGTTGCCGGTGTGGACGATGACGAGGCCGACGCGGCGTCCCTTGGGATTCTTCTTCTTGGTCGACGATTCGCTCATGATTGTGGGCTTGTGCCGAGGCCGTGCGCGGCCTAAAATAGCACCTTGCGGCCCCCGCGTACAGGGCGGGGTCGCCTGACCATGCGGACGATCTACCTCGACAACAACGCCACCACACCCGTCGCGCCCGCCGTCTTCGAGGCGATGCGCCCGTACTTCACGGAGCACTACGGCAACCCGTCGAGCCCGCACCACATGGGCGACAAGCCCGCGTCCGCGGTGCGGGACGCGCGCGCGCGTGTGGCGTCGTTTTTGGGCTGCACGGACGCCGAAGTAGTCTTTACGAGCTGCGGGACCGAGTCGAACAACATCGCGATTCGCGGCGCGCTCGATTCCGCCAAGGGGCACCACGTCATTACGACCGCGGTCGAGCACTCGGCCGTGATGAATCCGGTCAAGCGCCTGGGCTCGACCGGCTTCGAAACGACGGTGCTTTCGGTCGATCGCGGCGGCCGAGCGAACCTCGACGAGTTGCGCGAATCGTTGCGTGACGACACCGCCCTGGTGTCGGTGATGTTCGCCAACAACGAGACCGGCGTCATCTTCCCGATCGATCGCATCGCCGAGATCGTGCACGCGCGCGGAATCCCGCTCCACGTCGACTGCGTGCAGGGCGTGGGCAAGGTCCCCATCGATCTGCGAACCCTGGGCGCCGATTTGGTGTCGTTCTCCGCGCACAAGTTCCACGGACCGAAGGGCGTGGGAGCCCTGGTGGTGCGCAAGGGGACGCGTTGGGCGCCCGTGTTCCTGGGTGGCGGACAGGAGCGCAACCGGCGCCCCGGTACCGAGAACGTGCCCGGCATCGTCGGAATGGCGGCCGCGTGCGATTACGCGGAGACGCACCTCGCGCACTGCCAGACCGAGACGCGACGCTTGCGCGACCTCATGGAATCGGAGCTGCTCGAGCGCGTCCCGGACGCCTTCGTCAACGGAGTGGCGTCCGAACGGCTCCCGAACACGTCCAACATCGGCTTCCACGGCGTCGACGGAAACGCGCTCTTGGTCCTCCTGGACGAAGTCGGCATCTGCGTTTCCGCGGGCTCGGCGTGCAAGTCGGGCGCGGGGCTTCCCTCGCACGTGCTGGCCGCGATGGGGCTCTCGCCCGAGGAAGCCGCCGCCTCCCTGCGCTTTTCGCTCTCCGCTCTTACGACCGAGGACGAGATCGGCTACTGTATCGAGCAGATCCCCGCCATCGTCGATCGCATGCGCCGCAAATTCATTTCCGCTTAATTCTCGATTCACACGGCCCGACTAGACTCCCTTGCGTATCGAATCCGGAATGCGGGTTCGTCACGGATTTGCGATCCGGACTGCGAGGGAGCCCAGAGTGACCGAACCGTCAATCCCTCCCCTCGCGTCCGGATCCATTAAGCGATCGCCCCACCGCGGGGCCTACTCCCCGGTCCCGCGCCCGTCCGCCCGAGCCTCGCCTTCCTTCCGAAGCACCAACGAAGGGTCCTCCACCGGGGGCCTTTTGTTTTCCATTCCGGCTTTGGTACCCTTGGGTTGGTGTGACGGCCATGATGGAACGAATACGCAGCGGTCTGGCACAGTTCCGTCGCGACCTCCGGTCGCCGCTTCCCGACCACGAGCGGCTCACCCGGCGTGAGCGCTGGCGGGTTCGTTCACGCCTTCTGGTCGGAAAGTACGGCTGGAAGCTCGTGCTCGGGGTCTTCGTGTACTACCTGATCCGCGACCTGACGCTCTACGTCCTGCTCCCCTACCTAGCCTTGAGCTTCGCCTTCTGAGCGGGGCGCGAGTGCATCCATGACACTCTCGGTCAACTGGACGAGGCTCGCGCGCCCGTCGAGAACGAGGTGCGCGTGGCTCCGTGTGGGTGCCACGTGCTGCTCGTACATCGGGCGCACGACGCGCTCGTACTGCGCGGTGACGTCGGCGGGCGTGCGTCCGCGTTCGCGCACGTCGCGTTCGATGCGCCGGCGAAGGCATTCGTCATGGTCGAGGGCGACGAACACGCGGGTCTGACAAAGCGCGCGGAGCTCGGTCCAGTAGAGCGCGAAGAGCCCCTCGACGAGGACGAACGGCGCGGGATCGAGGGTGCGCGTCGCTTCGGTGCGGGAGTGGGTGGCGTAGTCGTAGACCGGCTGGTCGACGGCCGACCCGGCGACCAAATCGCGCAGGTGTGCGACCGCCAGGTCGATGTCGATCGCGTCGGGGACGTCGACCTGGATCGTCGCGTGGGAGCGACCTCGCTGGTCGCGGTAGTAGGCGTCCAGCGCGAACACGATCCCCCCCGACCGCTCCGCGAGTGCCCGGGCGAGCGTGGTCTTGCCGGACCCCGAGGGACCGGCGATCCCGACCACACGAGGGACGGGTCCGCCGGCCGGGTTCGGTCGTTCTCCGGGTCGCATGACGCGATCGTACCACTTTGTGCTAGCATGGGGGCATGACCACCCGCCGCCTCACCTCCAGCATGTCGGCCCGACCCACCCGACCGTGGATGGACGAGCTGGCCGACCGGGTGCCGGGCGGGAGCCGCAACGTCAAGATCGGCCTGGGCGTGCTGGCAGGCGTGATCCTCGCGCTCATCATCGCCCAGATCGTGACGTCGCAGCGCGTGGCCCAGTGGGCGTCGATCGAGGTCGTCGATTCGCGCGACCCGCTCCAGGACCTTCCCATTCGACTGGCTTCGTCGGATGGCACCGTGCGACCGGCACAAACCTACGACGCCATCCTCGATCTCAAATCGATCGACCACTTGGTCGTCGGTGTCGATCTGGACTATCTGCCGCGGCCCGGCACGAGGCGCGAGGTCGTCATTCGAACCGGTGACGGGGTCGAAAAATTTCGCGACGAAGTCCCCGGCTCCTATTTCACCGAGGGCCGCTTCATGCTGAGGCTGTTCTCGCGCCAATTCCCTTCGGGCGACTACACGCTCGAGATCGAAGCCCCCGAGGAATCCGGCGAGACGCGCGTGGTGGCGGCCTCCTGGTTCCAGGTCGAGCGCTAGACGACCTTCGATGAAGACCCTCTCCATCGGCCATAGCCCCGACGCGGACGACGCCTTCATGTTCTACGGGCTTGCGTCCGGGCGCGTGGCCGTTCCCGGCTACCGCGTCGATCACGTGCTGGACGACATCGAAACGTTGAATCGGCGCGCCCACGCCGCCGAGTTGGACGTGACCGCGATCTCGGCGGCGGCCTACCCCCAGGTCCAGCACCACTATCGCATCATGTCGTGCGGGGCGTCGGTCGGCCGCCGGTACGGTCCCATCGTCCTTGCGCGCGACGCGATGACGATCGCCGACCTGGCGGGCAAGCGCATCGCCGTCCCCGGCCCGCACACCACGGCCTATCTCCTGTTTCGTCTGTACGTCGAAGCCGAAATCGTGCCCGTCATGATGGACTTCGACCGCATCATGGACGCGGTCTCGAGCGGCGATGTCGATGCGGGAATCGTGATCCACGAGGGCCAGCTCACGTGGCCTTCGAGCGGCCTGCGCCTGGTCGTCGATCTGGGTGCGGCGTGGACGGAAGAGACGGGGCTCCCGATCCCGCTGGGGCTGGATGTTGTAAGGCGGGGCTTGGGCGGCGCCACCATGGACGCGGTGGCGCGCGCGCTCAAGGAGAGCATCCTGTTGGCGCACGGCGACGAAGAGGCGGCCGTCGACTATGCGATGCGTTTCGGGCGGGGCGTCGATCGCGAGACGTGCCGCAAATTCGTCCGCATGTACGTCAACGACGACACCGTCGACATGGGCGACGACGGTCGACGCGCGCTCGAGACCCTGTACGGCCGGGCCGTCCACCGCGGGCTGCTGGCCACCCCTCCCAACCTCGACATTCTCTGGGTCTAATCACCTAACCCGTTCTCGCGCAGGCTGTTAGGCAGCCTAAAAATCCCTCTTGACCACATGATATCATTCTGATATTGTATCGCTAGCTTACTCAAGGAGGTTGCCCGTATGAAAACGCGGGAGAGCGAAATCAAGAGCATGAACGGATGGGCGATGCTCGTCCTGCTATTGGGCGCGGGCGTCGCGCTGACCGTTTGGTTCATCGAAATCGTCAAGACGGGTCCCACGGCGACGTTCATCGTCGTCTGGTCCATCGCGATGATCGTGTGGGCGGCGCTGCTCGGCGGCTTCTTTACATTGCAGCCCAACATGGCGGCCGTGCTCGTCCTCTTCGGACGCTACTCCGGCACCGTCAAGACCAGCGGCTTCCACTGGGCCAATCCCTTCTTCTCGAAGACGCGGGTTTCGCTGCGCGCGCGCAACTTGAACGCCGAGCGCATCAAGGTCAACGACTCGCGCGGTAACCCGATCGAGATCGGCGCGGTCATCGTGTGGAGTGTCGCCAACACCGCGCAGGCCATCTTCGACGTCGACGAGTTCGTGCACTACGTCACCATCCAGAGCGAGTCGGCGCTGCGGCACCTGGCCAGCGCGTACCCCTACGACACCACGGAGGAAGGCCAGCTGTCGCTGCGCGGCAGCATGGACGAAGTCTCCGAGACGCTCACCAAGGAGCTGCAGGAGCGCGTCCACCTGGCGGGCGTCAAAATCGACGAGGCCCGCTTGAGCCACCTCGCGTACGCCCCCGAGATCGCGCACGCCATGCTGCAGCGCCAGCAGGCCGAAGCGGTCGTCGCGGCTCGCACGCGCATCGTCGACGGTGCCGTCGGCATGGTCGAGATGGCGCTCGAACGTCTCGACAAGCATTCGACCGTCAAGCTCGACGAAGAGCGTCGCGCGGCGATGGTCAGCAACTTGCTCGTCGTGCTGTGCGGCGACAAAGCGGCGCAGCCGGTCGTCAACACGGGCACGCTATACTAGGATCGTGAGCGATCATGTCCGGAAGAAAATCATTTCTCGTCAGACTTCCGGAGGAGCTGCTCGATGAGCTCAATCGATGGGCGCGCGACGACTTGCGCAGCCTGAACGGTCAGATCGAGTATCTCTTGCGCGAAGCGGTGCGGAAGCGGCGCGGTGTGTCGCTGCCCGATTCCGCACCGCCCGAGGGGCCGGTCAAGCCGGCGTGAGGAAATACCGATGTCGAGCCCGGCGCGCAATCCTGTCGATCATTCGCTGACCTACCGGGGCGGATTGCGGAATCTGCCGCACCGGCGCCGATTACGGGCCATCGTGGCCGCGCTCACGCGCGGCGGCGCGCCCGCGATTACTTCCTTCGCCGACGTCGGGTGCAGCAACGGCTACGTCACCGCGATCTTGCAGGCGAGGCTCGGCCCCGCACGAACGGTCGGCTTCGACCACGTGGAGTCTCACCTCGAGCGCGGGCGCCGCGAGCATCCGCAGATCGAGTTTCGATCCATCGACCTCAATCGCCCGCTTCCCGCGGGCCACGAGACCTTCGACCTCGTTACCTGCTTCGAGACACTCGAGCACGTGGGACGACTCGAGCCGGCCATCGCCAACTTGCTCGCGATGACGCGCGCCGGCGGGACGCTCTTCATCACGATTCCGATCGAATCGGGGCCGCGCGGGCTCTTGAAGTTCCTGATCAAGGTGGGAGTGTTTCGATACTCGCTGGACGAGCTGCCGGCGCGCCCGCGTCGTTTCTGGAGCTACCTCGGTGCGCTCGCCGGCAACCGCACGATCGCGTCGTTCCGCGACCAGCGCGACGGATGGGGCACCCACTTCGGTTTCGATTGGCGGGAAGTCGAGAGAATCCTGCGGGCGAACGGCGCGGCGTTCGAGTCGCGCAGCGACTTCACGACGCGCTTCGTGGTCGTGCGCCGCTAACGGGCCGAACGCGCCGCGTCCATCGCCTGCCGGATGCGGCGCGCGGCGCTCTCCACGTGCTGGAGCGTGAATCCTTCCGGGAACACCTCTCCACCCACGCCCACCGCTGCGGCCCCCGCGTCGATGTACTCACGGATGGTTGCGGCGGTGATCCCGTTGGTCGGAACCAGGGGAATGTTCGGCAGCGGGCCGCGGATCGCGCGCAGGTAGGCCGGGCCGCCCAGCGCGGCGGCGGGAAACACCTTCACCAGCCGTGCGCCCGAACGGTGAGCGGCCAGGATCTCGGTCGCCGTGGCCGCCCCGGGGACTGCGAGGAGCCCGAGACGGTGCGCCTCTTCGACCACCTCGGGGTCGAACGCGGGCGAAAGCGCGAAGCGGCCCCCCGCGTCCGCGACCGCGCGCGCGTCGTCGCGCGTGAGCACGGTGCCGCCACCGGCCACCACGCCGTGGTCGCGCGAGAGCGCCGCGATCGCGTCCAAAGCACCCGGCGTGGTCAGCGTGATCTCGAGCAGTGTCAGCCCGCCGCGCACCGCCGCGCGACACGCGTCGACCAGTGGCGCGCCGGCTCCCAACCGCACGCACAGAAACACGCCGTCCGCGAGCACGTCGCGGACGGCGCGTTCGATTTTCTCGTTGGCGGTGCCCGTCTGCAGCACGCGTCTATCCGCCCTCGGCCACCTTTTTCTCGGCCTGCTTCTTGAGCTTGTCGTTGGCGTAGATCGCCACTTCGACGCGGCGATTCTTCGCCTTGCCCGAGGCGGTGGAGTTGTCGGCGATGGGCTGCGACTCCCCGTAGCCCATGGTCGTGAAGCGCGTCTCCATCACCTGTTGCGTGGCGAGGAAATTCGCCACCGACTTCGAGCGCAACTCCGAGAGATTCAGATTGTGCTCCTCGGAGCCGTCCGAATCCGTGTGGCCCTCGAGGAGAATGTTGGTGTCGGGGTACTTGTTCAAGATCACGGCCAGCTCGGTGAGGTTCTGCTGACTGGCGGGCTTCAGCACCGCCCGGTTGACGTCGAACAACAGCCCGGAGTCGAACGTGATCTTGATGCCCTCGCCGATGCGCTCGACCTTGGCTCCTTCGAGGTCGCGCTGGATTTCAGCGGCCTGCTTGTCCATGTAGCTGCCGATCCAGGCGCCCGCCGCGCCGCCGACGGCCGCGCCGATGATGGCACCGACCGCGGTGTTTCCACTCTGGTGCCCTATGATGCCGCCGATCGCGCCTCCGGCCGCGGCGCCCCCGATGGCGCCCTTCTGCGTATTGCTCATACTGCTGCAGCTCAATTGGGACGCAGCGATGGCGACAACCAATAGGCAGCTCGCTAATTTCTTCATGATTCCTCCAGAGAGTTAGGGCTTCGCCCATAGCCTATCATCGCAAACGCCCGCGCGCAACCGCGCGCCCGCACAGGTGTGAACGGGATCACAGCGGCGTCGTTAGAACCAAATGTGCATTTGCAGAAACAGGTCGGTCCCGTTGCCCGACTCCGTGGCGACGTCGAGGTAGCGCACTCGTGCGTCGAAGGTGACGCCGGGAATCGGGGTCAGCTGGCCGCCGAATTGGACGCGGCCCGAATGGTCGTCGATCACGTCGCGATCGGGGTCGGTCCAGTCGTAGGCCGCGATCAGGTTGACCCCGTTCCAGACCAGCCATCCCAGCTCGCCGTACCACACCAGCTTGTCGGCCTCGCGACCGCTCGCGCGCTGCACGGTCCCGATATCGACTTCGCCCTGCAGGGTCAGCGGAATGCGCGACGAGAAGTACCACGGGTTGAACGAGCCGTACAGGCCGAAGGTATCCGTGTCGCCGCCTTCGTCGAGGGGCCTTCGTCGCATCATGGCACTCGCGCCCGCCGACCAGCCGAAGTGGCGCCAGCCCAGGTTGAGCGCGGCGCCCCAGCCGTCGTCGACGTCGAAGATGTCCCACGGATCCGGCTCTTCGAATTTCGATTTCAACTTGAAGTACGACGCCTGCAAGAACGGATAGGCCGCGACCGCGCCCACCTCCACCCCGAGCACGCGCGAATCGGGCAGCGAGCCGTCCAACTCGAATTCGCGGCGGATGCGGTTGGTGTGGTCGTCCAGGCGCAGGCCGTACGACGGCACGAAGCGCCCCGCCTTCGCGTACGCCTGGTAGGGCCACTCGTTCGTCATGGCGAACAACTCGCGGAAGTACGGCGAGTGCGAATCGTCGAAGGTGTCGGAATAACCGCTCGATTGGCCGCGCGCGCCAATATTCATGAGAGCGGTGAGGTGATGGACGGGATGGAGCGCGGTGCCCACGTCGATTTGCATCGGAAACATTAGAGTGGACTGCGACACCAGCGTCGCGAAGCGTAGATCCGCGCCGATGCGAAGCACCGGGTCGGGGTTGAGCTCCTTGAAGCGGCCCGCGAACGGCCCGTAGCGCGTGTCGCCCTTGGGCGTCCCCCAGGCGTACTTGTCGTGGAGCGAGTCCCTGTACGCCGCTGCGTGCTCGAAGTTGGCGGGACCGACGGGCATGTAGTCGTCGTAGGGAGTCGCTTTGTCGCGCCGGCCCAGCCCCGGAAAATTGCGATCCCAATCGTCCATCGGGCGCGGGCTGGTCGCGATCATCGCGAGCGTGGCGCGACCGTAGTAGCGTCCCGCCGTCGTGCGCATACCGCCGCCGGCCGGGTCGACGTGGCAGGTTTGGCACGAGAGGTTCCGTTTGCGCTCGGAGAACTTCGGCGTGTCCCAATCGGGAAGAATGTGGCAGTTGTCGCAGGACCGCCCCGCGCGCGCCGCGTACTGCGGCAGCGCACGGGCTTCGTCACTGCAGAGGGACGCGCCCACCAC
>DASPGK010000362.1:0-5093 GCA_035620655.1 Candidatus Krumholzibacteriia bacterium | reverse complement strand
GAGCATCGTGCTTCAGGTGTAGATGATGTCGTCCCACCAATGCGCGGCGGGAACGGCAATGTGGATCACGCACGGTGTCGGGACCGGCGCCCCGTCGCGCACGACCAGCGTCATCGCCTCGCCCGTGTGTCCGTCGCCGGCGTGGACGACCGCGTCTTTGTGGAGTGCCGCCGGGATGCCGAGCGAGTCCCACGCACACGGGGCGAAGTAGGTCTTCTCTTCTCCCCGCGTCCCGACGATCACGCGAAACGACGTCTCGATCCCCGAGAACGGCGGGGCCATGCGAATGCGCGTCTTGTCACCAGGCTCGGGAACGAGGAGGCGCTGTTTGTGGAGCTCGTCGAAGGCGGCTTGGACTTGGTTGACGGGCGCGTCGAGTTGTTTCGCGATGTCGAAGACGGTGGGCGCCTTCGTCGTCCTGGCGAAGGTGTCGTAGATGGCGAGTTTGACAGGGGTGAGTAACGTCGACACGCGACACCTCCGGCGACGTCCGTGCTCCCGGATGGTCGCTCTCCGATAGCTCGCGCAGGCGGTTATGGGATGAAGCTACTGCCCGACTCCCGTCGTATCCCCGGCCGCCGGAGCGCTCGGCATGAACGAGCTGTCCGAGTTGAACGTGTCGACCGCGACCTTCCACGAACCGTCGGCCTGCTTCTTCCAAATGGTCGTGTACTTGCCGGGGTCGGTGATGGTGGAGCCGTCGGGCATCGTGGCCTGGAAGACGAACGTGCCCAGGGTGTAGCCCATGTCGCCCGACGCGGCGACGTCGGCCGAAGTCACGGTCCACGTTACCGAGAAACCGGGTAGTGCCATGCTCTCGGTCGCCCACGCGCGCACGGCATCGATGCCCACGAGAATGGGGAGGTGCGGCGGCATGACAATGGCATCCGCGGTGAAATAGCTGGTGAAACCATCGACGCTCTTCTCGGCCAGCGTGGCCGCCCACGCCTTGTCGGCATCCATGAGTGCCGCGCGCTCGGCTTCGAGGTCGATCTGTTTCTGCGCACAGCCGGACAACGCGAGCACCAAAAGAGGCAACAACATAAGAACGCGCGTTCGCATGGCAATCCTCCTCTTTAGAACCGTCCGTGCGGGCGCACGAATTCGATCGGCAACCGGCTACTGCCCCGCCGCTCCCGTCGCATCATCGGGAGCCTCCGGCGACGTCGGCATCGGGAGATCCGAGTTGAAGATGTCGACGTAGACCTTCCATGAGCCATCGACCTGCTTCCTCCACATCGTCACGTACTTGCCGTTGTCGGCCACCGACGAACCGTCGGGCAACGGGATCTGCGCGTCATACGTTCCCACGGTGCATCCCAGGTCTCCCGACGCTGCCACTTCGACGCTCGTTGCTTGCCAACTGAAACCGAAGCCGGGAATCGCCATCATCTCCGCCACCCAGCCTTGGATGGCTGCCGTTCCCGAGACGGCTGCTTCGTTCGGGGGCATGATCGTCGCCTCGGGCTCCATGAACTTCATGAAATCGTCCGTGCTCTTCGCCCCCACCGCCGCATTCCAGTCCGCATCGGCCTGTCGAAGCGCGGCTCGCTCCGCCTCGACGTCGATCTTCTTCGCACACCCGAACACGGCGACACCCAATATTGATAGCGACACGATAAGGTGCTTCATAAAACCCTCCACAATCCGGGGCCTATGGACTCAATCGATTCAACATCCTCGGGAAAGGAATCGCTTCGCGCAGGTGCGAGAGACCGCACAGGTACGACACGGTTCGTTCGACGCCCAGTCCGAAGCCGGAGTGGGGGAAGGTCCCGTACTTGCGCAGATCGAGGTACCACTCGTAGGCGGCGCGCGGGAGATTGTGCTCCTTGATTCTCCGCTCCAGCAACTCGAGATTGGCGGTGCGCTGTCCGCCGCCGATCACTTCGCCGTAGCCCTCGGGCGCCAGCATGTCGACCGAGAGGCAGTACTCGGGTTCCTTGGGGTCGGGCTCCATATAGAAGGCCTTGATCTGGGTCGGAAAATGATGCACGAAGATCGGGCTCGTCTGTGATTCCGTCAGCACGGTTTCGTCGGTCCCGCCGAAGTCCCCGCCCACTTCGAAGGGCACCCCCTTCTCGAGGAGGAACTTGGCCGCCTCCTTATAATGGATGCGCGGGAAGGGCTTCTTCACCGCTTCGAGCTTCGATGTGTCCCTTTCGAGGATTTCGCGGATCTCCGTGCCACACGTCTCCAGCACGCGCGCGATGATGTAGCAGAAGAAGTCCTCCTCGAGCTCCATCAGCTCCGGCAGCTCCATGAACGCGACCTCGGGCTCCACCATCCAGAATTCCGTGAGGTGGCGCCGCGTCTTGGACTTCTCCGCGCGAAACGTGGGCCCGAAGCAATACACCTTCCCGAACGCGGCCGCGGTGGCTTCGTTGTACAGCTGCCCGCTCTGCGAAAGGTACGCCTTGTCGCCGAAATAGTCGGTCTCGAAGAGGGTGCTCGTCCCTTCGCACGCATTGGGAGTAAAAATGGGCGTGTCGAGGTTGATGAATCCGTGGGAGTTCAAGTAATCGCGAATGGCCGCGATGGTGTGATGCCGCACGAGCAGCACGACGTGCTGCTTCCGGCTTCGTAGCCACAGATGCCGGTGATCCAATAGAAACGACGACGAGTGCTCCTTGGGCGTGATCGGGAAACCCTCGGCGTGCTGCACTTCGGTGACGGACTTGAGTGTCAGCTCGACGCCGCCGGGCGCGCGCTTGTCTTCGCGCGGTGTGCCGGTGACAATCACGCTGGATTCCTGCGACAACGCGCCCAGGGTTTCGAAATCCTCGGGCGAAAGATCGGCTGCACTGGCGACGCACTGGAGATAGCCGGTTCCGTCGCGGAGAATGAGAAAGCGAATCTTCCCGCCGGAACGCGTGTTGTACACCCAGCCGCGCAGCTCGACGGCCTGGCCGGCGTGGGCTTTCAAGTCCTTGACGTAGACGATGGGTAGTTTGGACATGGGCGGCAGTTTAACACGCCCGTTGCGGGCCCGCCAGACGCCCGAACCTCGGCACGCTTCTTGCCGATTGCCTTGGAACCCAAGAACTTAGAGCACCGCGAAGGCACGGTGCCGGTACCGGGATCGGGTCGAAAACGAAGATGAATACACACCTCCGGCTAGGTAGTGCGGGCGGGCCGATGGGCCTGCGCCGTCGGGACGTGGTTGCATTCTGCATCTGGGTCGCGATTCTGGTCGCGTCCGCGTGCTTTGCGCACGCCGAAGAGGCCCCGGCGGATACCACCTTCAACCCCTCCGACTTGGACGCCTTCTTCGCCGACGGGTCGCAACGGGCGGATTCGGCCGCGGCTCCGGCGCCGACCCCTCGCGACACGGTCGCCGCGCAACCCGTCGTCCCGATCACAATGGCGCCGGTCGATACGCAAGCCACCGCGGCGGTCGCGGAAGCGTCCCCGGTCGTGGCCCCCCCGGCAGATTTTGCCCGTCACTTGGTGGCCTACGAAGAGGCGCAGCTTCGTCGCGGCGCGGTGACGATGCCGGTCGCCGCCCAAGTGGAGTACCGCCAGGCGCTGGCGGCCATCGCGCAAGGCGACAAGGAAGGCGCCGAGAAGCGTTTGCGTACCGCGCTCTCGCTGGCCCCGCGATACAGCGACGCGTACTTCACACTCGCGCGCCTGCACGCCGCGCGCTTCAGCCCCGATGCGGTCTATTACATGGTCGAAGGCGTCATGGTGCAGCTCAAGACCTTCGACGGCCAGCGCGCGTTCGCGCTCAACGCGGTGGTCGGGGCCACGCTGGTGCTCTTGCTCGCGTCCGCGATCGTGTGGATCGCGCTCGCGGTTCGCTACTTCCCGTTCATCGCGCACCGCATCGCGGAGTCGGCGCGCACCAAGTTCAATGCCACCGGCGGCCGCGTGGCGGCGGCCCTCCTGCTGCTCGCACCGTTCGCGCTGCTCCCGGGCTACACCTCGGCGGCGGCGCTCATTCTCGTACTCACCTGGCCGTTCATGCACAAGCGCGAGCGCGTGCTCTCGATGGTGATGGCGGGTCTGTTCGCGGCGTTCACCGGTCTTTCGCCCCTGATCGACCGCTTCTCCATCGTGGCGGATCCCGGCTCGCTCACCTCGCTGATCGCGCGCGCCAACGAATCGCCCGCCGACGACGTCCTCGCGCGTGCCATCTCCGCGGCCCCCATGAGCGACCCCCGGATCGACGACGATCGCTATACCGCTCTGGGCATGCTGGCCATGCGCGACGGCGACTCCGAGACCGCGGCGGCGAACTTCCTGCGCGCGATCTCGATCAACAAGAACTCCGCCATCGCGTATGTGAACCTGGGCAACGTCTACTACCAGAACGGCCAGTTCAACAAGGCGCTCGAAGGTTATCGCAAAGCCGAAGAAGTCGACTCGACCGACGCGGTGAGCCAGTACAACCTCGCGCAGGCGTACATCAAGACGCTGCTCATGGGCGAATCGTCGCAAGCGCTCTCGCGCGCGTCGAAGCTGGGGCTCGAACACGCGCGCGACGCCATCGCCGAGCCCGCGCGGGCGCGCATGGCCGTGTACCCGAAGACCTACTCGAGCGCGCAGATCTGGAAGATCGCGGCGGTGGAGGGCAAGTACCACAACCCCGCGCTCGTGACCCATCTCCTGGAGACCGTGACCGGCCACCCGACGACGGTGAGCGCCGGCATCATGTTGGTCGCCATGATCCTGGCCGTGGTCGTGAGCAAAACGCTCAAAAGCCGCAAGCTCGCGTTCCAGTGCGCCAACTGCGGCGACCTGACGTGCGAGGGCTGCTGCAACGACGAGCTCGGCAGCGTCATCTGCCACGCGTGCGGCGAAGCGGTCGCGGGCGTCTCGTCGGACCGCGTGCTGGAGGCCCTCCTGCGCCAGCGCCGCCAGTCGGTGATCGTGCGCCGGCGCAAGTCGATCCGCTGGTCGACGGTGTGGCTGCCCGGACTGCGGCACGTGTTCTACGGCCGGTTCGTGTCCGGCTTCGTGGTGGCGGCGGTGTTCGCGGCCAGCGCGCTCGCGCTGTGGGTACGCGGCAACGTGTTCCCGTACTGGGATTCGGTCGAGTTCAACACACCCTTGTGGAAGTGGATCGTGCCGGGCGTGGGCATCGTGGT
>DASPGK010000361.1:0-2958 GCA_035620655.1 Candidatus Krumholzibacteriia bacterium | reverse complement strand
CTCACCACCCGCACACGACGCGATTCTAAGAGCGATAGCACCGCGTCGCGCGACGGCTCCGCGCACGGCGCGAGCGCGGGCGCGTCGGCCAAGAGATGTTTCACGGTTTCCACCGCGTCCGGCTTGTTGGTGCCGATGACGCCCGACGGTCCGCGCTTGATCCACCCCACCACATAGAGGCCGGGTACGGGGACGCCGTCGCGCCTCACGCGCCCCTCGACGTTGGGGACAATACCCGCCTTTTCGTCGAAGGGAAGGCCGGCGATCGGAACGCCGCGATAGCCCACGCTTCGAAAGACGGCCCCGCACGCGACCGTCTCCGTGTTACCGGTGCCGACCGCGCGCTGCGCTCCCGCTTCGCCGGTGAGAGCGTTGCGCTCCACGAGAATCTCGCCCACGGCCTCCCGGCCGCGAATCTCTTTCGGGCTTCGGTAGAACTCGATGACGAGACGCCGCGCACGCCCCAGCGCCGCCTGCGCGGCGAAGCCGTTGAGCAAGTCGACGTTCTTCTTGGCGTCGCGCCACTTGAGCACGTCCAGCTCGGCGCGGCTGGCGTCGTTCAAGACCAGCTCGGCGGGGTCGACGACCACGTCGCAGTCCACGAGTTCTCCCAACTCCTTCAACTCGACCGGGGTGAACGCAGCCTGCACGGGCCCGCGCCGGCCCACCATGCGCACCTCGCGAATCTTGGATTCCGCGAGCACCTCGAGGGCGCGCGCGGTGATGTCGGTGCCGGCCAGCTCGTCCACGGTCTTGGCGAGGATACGGGCGACGTCGACGGCCACGTTGCCCTGACCGACCACGACCGCGCACTCGCACGAGAGGTCGAACACGCGGTCTTGGTACGCGGGATGTCCGTTGTACCAGGCGACGAACTCGGTTGCGGTGTAGCTGCCGGGCAGGTCTTCGCCGGGGATGCCGAGACGGCGGTCGGTCTGCGCGCCGCTGGCGAACACGATCGCGTCGTAGTAGCGCCGCAGCTCGTCGACCGTGATGTCACGGCCGACTTCGGCGTTGCCGAGGAACGCGAACGACGGGTGCTCCGCGGTCTTCTCGTAACGGGCGATGATGGTCTTGATCTTGGGGTGGTCCGGTGCGACACCGTAGCGCACCAGGCCGAAGGGCGCGGGGAGCGCCTCGAACATGTCCACTTCGACGCCGGGCGCGGTCGCGGCGAGGAGCGACTCGGCGGCGTAGAAACCGCTCGGGCCGCTCCCCACGATCGCGACGCGCAAGGCCCGGGCAGGGGTCACGGCGCGCTCGCCGCCGTTCGCAGATACCCCGCGACCGCCTTGCCCTCGCGTTCGCGCAGGTTCAAGCAGTCGCCGATGGTGTCGGACACCTTGGCCAGGTTGGCGTCGGTGCCGTCGACGTTGTGCGACGGGGACGCGAAGAACTTGCGCGCCGCTTCCAGCCGCTGCTCCGAGCACCCGGTCACGAAGTACGGCAAATACGCGACGAATTCGGGCGGCATGCGTCCGGTGAGCCGGTCGTAGTTCTTCGTCATCCACGCGTAGATCCTGTCACGGCCGGCCTCGGTGTCGAACATGCCCGAGACCACCTGATACATCTCGGTCGGGCGCACCTTGTCGGTGAGCGCGTACTCCAACACCTCGTCCTGCAACTTGGGATCGTCGAACTTGCCGAGCGCCGACAAATACCGGCTGCGATCCGCCGGCACTTTGCTGGTCTCGAACTTCTGCTGGTAGGCGAGAAAATCCTCGCGCGTGCCGTCGCTGGCCGCGACACCCAGCACCGCGCCCGCGATGGTGGCGTCGATCGACGAGGGATCGCTCATGTAGCGCTTCGCGAGGTCCTTGCAGAATACGCGCACCTCGGGGTCGCGTCCGTCGTCGCCCAGCCAGGTGATCAAGCCGGGACGCAACAGCTTCACCGCTTCGATGTCGTCGGCGCGCGGCTCGATCCCGAACTCCTCGCGCGCGGGGCCCAGCGTGCGGCGCACGTAGCCCGCGAAGGGCTCCGCCAAGTCGTCGGTGACGAAGGGCATCTTGAGGCTCCCGAGGTCGGCGATCAGTGCGGCCACGATCTGCGGGTCGGGGTGTTTCGAGAAGGCGGCGGCCAACGCGAGGTACTCGTCGCCGGAGATCTCGCCCGCGTTGAGCAGCGCGCGTGCGTTGCCCAGGAATCGGGCGCGCTCGCGATCGTCCAGCGTCTTGTCGGGGTTTTCGGCCAGCTTCATCATCATGTCGGCCGGCACGACCCAGCGGTAATAGCCCACCCCGCCCGCGTCCGGCATCACCCAGTCGACGTGTCCGTTGACTTCGACGCTCGTCGACGCCTTGTCCAGCACCACGACGCGCGTCTGCACGTTCTTGCCGTCCGAGATCTTGAGTCGAACCGGCGTCGTCCAGGTGTGCTCGTCGGCCTTGGCCCCCGCGTTCAGGAAGCGCCGCTGCGAAAGCGTCACGAGCCCGTTGGGATTGACGTCCACCTTCACCAGCGGATAGCCGGGCTGCTCGAGGAAGCTCTGAAGCATGGGCTGCAGGTTCTCGTCGGCCGCCTGCGACAGCGCGGAGAACAGGTCGGCCGCCACCGCATTGCCCCACTTGTGGCGCTCGAGGTAGTCGCGCACGCCACGCTGGAACGCGTCCGGTCCGATGAACTCCTCGGTCATGCGCAGCACGGTGCGGCCCTTCTCGTACGCGAGGCCCAGGTCTTCCATGATGTCCGCGCCCGAGTCGACCTTGCGCCGCACCGTCGTCGTCGACGGGCGCGCGTCGCTCAACATTACCTGATTGACTTCGCCCAGCTCGTGCGTGTCCAGGCGGTACTCGGGGAACAATTCGTGCGTGAGCTTCATGGCCAGCCAGTCGGCAAACGACTCGTTGAGCCACAGGTCGTCCCACCACGACATCGTCACCAAGTCGCCGAACCACATGTGCGCGAGCTCGTGCGTGGTCACCATGGCCACGCTACGCTTCTGCGCCACGCTGGCGG